>JAZSES010000159.1:0-3597 GCA_045531805.1 Candidatus Limenecus sp.
AAAATAAATCCATTCAATTACAGCAAAAATAGATTTTATACAGAAATACTATCTCCCGTTAATGACCCTTTTCATTTTAAATAAAATTTAATAAAAAAAAGCATGTTTTTTTCTAAAAATTACATGCTTTTTCACAAAAAATATCAAAATTTAAAAAATATCATACTTTAGTATTTCTTTTTTCTAACTTTTTCCGTATCTAGAAACAGCCCGAAAAGCCGAAATAGTATGTGTGAGGAAAAAGTCATAACCTCACAACTCAGAAAACAAAAGGCTTTTGAGCTTGTGCTTTGTTGTGTACGTATCAGACACACAACAATAAAGCTCTAGAGTTACAAGGAAGTGTATAAACTCTCTCAGAAAGGAGAAAATGTATGGCTATTGTAGTAAACACAAACATGACAGCGTTAAAAACGCAGAAAAACTTGACAAGTGCAACAAGTTCAATGAACAAAGCACTTAACAGAATGTCCACAGGTTACAAAATCAACCAAGCATCAGATGATGCAGCTGGTTTGTATGTAGCTACTGGTATCGAAACACAAATTAGGGGCTCAAAAGTAGCGAAAGATAACATCGCTACAGGGAAAAACGTATTGCAAACAGCAGAAGGTGACTTGAACACAATTCTAGACCACCTTCACCGTATTCGTGACCTAGCTGTTCAAGCAGGTAACAGTATATATGACACTGATGGTTACGCAGCTATCGAAAAAGAAGTTGAAGCTCGTTGGGACGAAATCGATAGGGTTGCAAGAGCATCAAACTTCAATGGATTAAAGCTTTTGTCAGACACTGGTGCTCTTGACGAAATAAGACTTCAAGTAGGTGCAAACGCAAGTGAACAAGAAAACTGTATAAAAGTAGCAGATGTATTCGGTGACACAACAACTGGTACTGGTGGTTTAAACATTAGAAATACAACGGCATTTGATAAAGCATCAACAGCTGCAGCATACATCGACACAATTGATACAGCTATCAATGAAATATCTACAAAAAGGTCAACAATTGGTGCATTGGTTAACAGATTAGATTCAGCTGAAGCTTCATTGACAACTACTATCGAAAACGCAACAGCTGCAAAATCAACAATCATGGACGCAGATATTGCTGCAGAATCTATGGAATATACCAAAGCACAGATTCTTCAACAAACATCAGCTGCTCTATTGGTACAAGCAAACGCATTGCCACAAATCGCAATCAGTTTGGTACAAGGTTAATAAATTCCTCAAAAATTTTACAATATACATACTTCTTTCTGAGCCCGCTAACGCGGGCTCTAAAATTTGTAATAATAATCTGTTTTAGTAAACTAGAACAAAAATTATTAAGAGTTCCGTTGTACATTAATAATAAAAAACAAACTAAGCAGATTCTTTTTCATCTTCTACTGGTTTTTTGTAAGGAACTGCGTATACTTCACCATAAAATTCTTCTTGGTAAATATCAATTTCAGAATCTGGCTCTGCAGTAAGAAATAATAAAGCAATATAAGCAGAAATTTTATCCAAACCCAACAAAGTCAAAGTTGCCAACTCAACTTTTTCTTCTGTTTCAAAAATTTTCTTTAAATTTTCATGTAAAACATCCACACTTTTTTCTATATATTCATCGTGCGCAAGATTAACAATATCATCAGGTGTAAGTCTTGCATAAGAACGAACACGCCTTTTTGCTCGTTCATGAGCATTTTTTAAAGACTGTTTTCTATCCAATTCTTCGTAGAATTGAAGTTGTTTAATCAAGTCTTTCAAATTGACCATTCTACTACGATTCAAGCGGATACTGGTTCTTCTTTGTAAAACTTCATCAAGAGAAATAACGTTATTTGTGTTTATTTCTTCTTCACTCCAACTATCACCATAGTCTTCATCTACACCAATTTCAATAAAATCATCTTCAATCCCTTGAATTTGATTAATATCAACACCTTCTAGAACATTCGACTTCAATCTCAAAAGTATTGCGGCAAACAACAATGTTCTACCAGTAAGTCTGAGATTTTGAGCTTTCATTTGAAAAAGATGAGCAAGGTACTTGTCTGTAACGTCAACAATATCAACATTCCAAGGGTCAATTTTCCCAGACTTTGCCATACCAACAAGAATCTCAATACCATCAACTTGCTCACCGGCTTCAATAGTTGAAACCATAGACAAGTTGTCCATATTTTTTACAGACTCATTACCTGAACTATTGTCAGGTACATAAAAATCGTTATGCAAACTTGTTTCGGCTGTTTCTGTCATTTAACCTCTAATCCCTTAGTTTTACACCCGTAACTCGAGTTTTTCCTTTTTCTTTTTGAGTAACGCCGATTGTTCTATTAGCTGATTCTATCATAGGTTTACGGTGACTAACTACTACAAATTGCGTATTTTCAGCTTGAGTTTTAACCATATCAGCTAACTTTTCTACGTTTATACCGTCAAGGTTTGCATCAACCTCATCGAACGCATAAAATGGTGCTGGCAAATATCTTTGAATTGCAAAAACGAAAGCCAGTGCTGTCAATGATTTTTCACCACCAGACATAAGATTAAGTCTTGTTTTTTCTTTATCTCTCGGTTGAGCCTCAATTGACATACCGCCAGCAAACGGTGCTTCTGGATTATCAAGAATTAAAGTACCTTCACCTTCTGATAATCTATGGAAAATTTCTTTAAAGTTATCATTTATGTTGTTATAAGTATTCATAAATGTATCTTTTTTAAGTTCTTCATAACCTTGCATTCTATCCATAATTTGATTTTTTTCATTAGATAGAGTTTCAATTTTTGTGCGCAACTCGTTTTGACGTTCTGAAACCTCATCATAAGATTTGATAGCAAGCATATTTACATCGCCCAATTCATCCATACGTCTTTGGAGTCTTTGTATCTTACCAGTAATTTCATCTACTGATATTTCAATTTCTTCGAGTTTTGTGTAATCAATGCCATTTTCTTTTAATTCTTCTTTAACATTTTCTAGTTGAGGTTCAAGCTCACGTCTACGAGCCTTAAATGCTTCAATTTGTTCAGCTATTTTTTCAACATTCAAGTTCAAAAGATTTTTTTGTTTATCCAACTCAAGATATTCATTGTTTACAACATCTCTTTCGGCTTGCAATTCTTTAAGTTTTTCACCCAACTCTTTTATCTTAACTTCGAGCAAATCTATTTTTGTAGTCAAATCTTCTATTTCTGTTTTAAATTTAACTTTTTCTTGAGCTAATTTTTCATTGCTTTCTAACAGTCTAGCTATGTCTTTATTATGAGTATTTATTACATCTGTTTGGAAAGCTATTGCACGGTTGAAGCCTTCAATATCGTTTAAACAACCTGCGATTTTAGACTCATACTGTTTGATTTGGTTTTCAATGTTTTCTGTAAGTTTTTTGAGGTTAGTAAGTTCTTCAGGAGTCATTTTCTCCTCAATTTCTTTTATTTCTTCCTCAAGTTTAAGCATTTTTTCACTGAATTCAATATATACCGCATTGTCCTTTTCCACTGAATTAATAACCTCAGGGTTTATCACAAACGCTCTTACTTCGGATAAAGCGACATTGTTAATTGATTTGAAGAAAGTGATATATCTGTAATTTTCCTC
>JAZSES010000314.1:0-10802 GCA_045531805.1 Candidatus Limenecus sp.
GACATGGCTACGATCCGACTTACCGTGAAGGTATGAGAATTGTTATCGAATTAAAACGAGACGCAAAACCAGAAGTTGTAAAAAATAATCTATTCAAGTTTACACAACTTAGCACAACTTTTGGCGTAAACATGGTTGCTCTAGTCGGAAAACAACCAAGATTGATGAACTTGTACGAAGTTTTGAACGAGTTTGTTGAACATAGAGTTGAAGTTGTAACAAGAAGAACAATTTTCTTCTTGAAAAAAGCAAAAATCAGAGCACATATTTTAGAAGGCTTAATCATCGCTCTAGGTAGCTTAGATGAAGTAATTGAACTTATCAAAAAATCAAAAACAACAGAAGAAGCTAGAAATGGATTGATGTCTAGATTTGGATTAGACAACGACCAAGCTAACGCAATCCTTGAAATGCAATTAAGACGTTTGACAGGATTAGAACAAGACAAAATCAAAGCTGAATACGATGATTTGAAAAAGAAAATTGCTGAATACGAAGCAATTTTGGCTGACAGACAAAAAGTTCTTAACATTATCAAAGAAGAGCTACTTGAAGATAAAGAAAAATACGGCGACGACAGAAGAACACAAATTGTTCCAGAAGCTGATGAAATGACGATTGAAGACCTTACGCCAAACGTTGCAATGGCAGTATTTATTACTCGCCAAGGTTACTTGAAAAGAATTTCGCTTGACACATTTGAACGTCAAAACCGTGCAACTAGAGGCAAAGGTGGCATAAAAACTAAAGAAGATGATGATGTTGATCAATTCTTTACTGCAATGATGCACGACAAAGTATTGTTCTTCAGTTCAAAAGGTACAGTATATAGCCTTAATGTTTACGACTTCCCAGAAGGTGGACGTCAAGCAAAAGGCTTGCCAATCATCAATGTTCTACCTCTTGAACAAGATGAACAAATCACTGCAGTTGTACCAGTTAGCGACTTCAAATCAGTTTCTAACCTCATTATGCTTACACAAAAAGGCTACATCAAACGTATTTCACTCGACAACTTCGAAAATATCAGAAGAAATGGTATTATCGCTATCGGCTTAGAAGAAGGCGATAGATTATGTTGGGTAAAACAAGCTCAAGACAACGATGAAGTTATTATCGGTACATCTTGTGGTATGGCAATTAGATTCCCAATCAGTGAAATGAGACCTCTTGGTCGAAGCGCTAGAGGTGTTGGCTCAATGAAATTGAGAAGTGGTGACAAGCTAATCGGTTGTGACATTGTACCAAGAGATTACGACGCTGATTTGCTTGTTGTAACATCTGATGGCTTTGGCAAACGTTCTAAGCTTTCAGAATTCAGACCACAAAATAGAGGTGGTATAGGCTTGATAGCAACTAAATTCAAATCTTCATCATCAAGACTTGTTGCATTGACAATTGTTGAAGAAAAAGACGAAATTATGGTTGTAACACAAAGTGGTGTTGTATCAAGAATCAAAGCTGATTGTATTTCTCGCCAAGGTAGACCAGCAACAGGTGTAAAAATCCAAAACCTAACTGATGGTGACTTGGTATGTACAATCAATAAAATTGTAGACCCAGATTCTGATGAAACAGTAGCAACTGAAAATACACAAACAACCGAAGTTGTAGCTGATGTATCTGTACAACAAAGTATGCTTGATATTGCACAGACTTCAGAACAAACTGATACATCTACAGAAGAATAATTAATTAAAAACAAAATAAAAAGAAGTCCTAGCAATAGGGCTTCTTTTTTGATGTAAAGATTTAACGTAACAATAAAGCAAAAACACAAAGAAATCTTTACTATTCGTTATGTTTTTATGAAAATAAACTTGTACGGATAAATACAAAATTAAGAGGTGTATTATGAAAAAATCAATCCAAGATTTGGGTGACGTTCAAGGCAAAAGAGCCTTAATGCGTGTTGACGTAAACGTACCAATGGACGAAAACAAAAATGTAACTGATGATACAAGAGTTCAGGCTATCATTCCAACAGTGAAAGCTTTGAAAGAAAAAGGTGCAAAAATTATTCTTATGGCTCACCTTGGCAGACCAAAAGGTGAATGGAAAGCTGAAGAATTTTCTTTAGAACCAGTAGCAAAACACATGTCAAAAGTTTTGGGCGAAGAAGTACTTTTCGTAAAATCACCAGTTGGTGAAGGTGCAGAAAAAGAACTTGAAGCTTTGAAAGATGGACAAGTAGCATTATTGGAAAACATCCGTTTCTACAAAGCAGAAGAAGCAAAAGACGATGATATGACTTTTGCTAATGAATTGGCAAAACTTGGTGATTTCTATGTAAACGATGCATTCGGTGCAGCACACAGAAACCATACATCAACATCAAAATTGGCAAAAGTTTTGAAACCTGCAGTAGCTGGATTGTTGATGGAAAAAGAAATCAGATGCTTATCAGAAGCTCTTGATAACCCAGCAAGACCATTTACTGCTGTAGTTGGTGGTGCAAAAGTTTCTTCTAAAATTGGTGTTTTAGAAAACTTAATCGACAAAGTTGACAACCTAATCATCGGTGGCGGTATGGCTTACACATTCGTAAAAGCTAACGGCGGTAAAATTGGTAACTCTATTTGCGAAGATGACCAAATGGATGTTGCAAAAGCTATCGAGAAAAAAGCAGCTGATAAAGGTGTAAAAATTATCATGGCAACAGACGTATTAGCAGCAGATGATTTCTCTGGTAAAGGTACAAATAAAATCACTCCTGTAAACGAAATCCCAGACGGATTCGAAGGTGTTGATGCTGGTCCAGAAACACAAAAAGCATTTGCAGACGTAATCAAATCATCAAAAACAATTTTGATGAACGGTCCTGTTGGCGCATTTGAAAACCCAGTATTTGCAGAAGGTACAAAAGCAGTATTAAAAGCTATCGTTGAAGCAACAAAAGCTGGTGCTGTTTCTGTAATCGGTGGTGGTGACTCAGTTTCTGCAGCAAAACAATTCTGCAACGCTGAAGACTTCACTCATGTTTCTACTGGCGGTGGTGCTTCTCTTGAATTCATCGAAGGTAAAGTACTTCCAGGCGTAGCAGCTCTTGATGAAGCGTAAATAATAAAAACAAAATCTTTATTTGTTTAAACAAAGGACCTGTATTCTTATTTTAAGAAAACAGGTCTTTTCGTTAATAATCATTTGCTTTTTTAGCTTGCCAGTTGATATAATAAATAAAGGAAAGAATAGTTTATACACAGGGGAATAAATATGTCTGTAAATGTTGCGGTATTGGGTGCTGGTATATGGGGTAAAAACTTAGTTAGAAATTTTTATAATTTAAATTATTTACACACCGTCTGTGATATGGATCCTGAAAACAGACAGAAAGTAGCTCAGGATTATCCAGAAGTTCATTTAACTCCAGACTTTAACGAAGTATTAAACAACAAAGATATTGACGCAGTTGTAATAGCAACACCTAGTCACACTCACTTTAAACTTGTAAAAATGGCTTTAGAAGCTGGTAAACATGTTTATGTTGAAAAACCTATCGCAACAGCAAGTGAAGAAGCTTTGATTTTAAAAGAACTTGCAGAATCCAAAAATCTAGTATTGATGGTTGGACACTTACTTCTTTACCATCCAGCGGTAAATAGATTGAAAATGATAGTTGAGTCAGGCGAACTCGGAGAAATAAAATATGTTCAGTCTGATAGACTTAACATAAATTATTTCAAAAATGATAGAAGTGTTATGTGGGATTTAGCTCCGCACGATGTGTCAATGGTCAGTTACATATTAGGAGAAGAGCCTAAAAAAGTAATTTCCGCAATGGGCGTAAGCTCTGAAAGCAATGAAATTATGGATATTACACATATTGAAATTGAATATGAATCTGGTTGTGTTGCTCATATTTCAGATAGCTGGATTCACCCTCAAAAACGAGTGAACCTTATGCTCAGAGGAACAAAAGGTTCAGCAATGTTTGACGACACATTGGCTGAAAACAAACTTCAAGTATTTAAAAATGACAAACCAAATTCAGGTAGCAACATTTCCTTAGATTATATAGAAATAGAACCATTGAAATTGGAATGTGAACACTTTGTAAAATGTATAAAACAAGGTGTTAAAGCAAGAAGTGACGGTGAAAATGGTTACTTTGTAGTTAAAATTCTTGAAGATGCTGAAAAAATCATGCTAGGCGAAAAGCTTAACATCTTGAATGAAAGAAATTTCGCTTCATCTAGAAGCAAACAATAAAACGCAAATAGTGCGTGAGTAGATACGAGGAGTAAAAAGATGGCTAATTTTATTACTATTGCAAGAATAATTATTGCATTCATTGCTATAGCATTGTTGTTTTTCCAAACACCAGCTTGCTACATTGCATCATTTATTCTTACAATTATTGCAATTTGGTTTGATGGATTGGATGGTTTTGTAGCTAGACTATTAAACGAGAGCTCAAAATTTGGCGCAGTACTAGACATCCTAGGAGACAGAATTGTTGAAAATATTTACTGGATTGTTTTTGCCGTATTAGGCTGGATTCCAGTGTGGGTACCACTAATAGTTGTAACTAGAGGGATTTTGACAGACGGAGTTAGAAGCATCGCTCTTGAACAAGGTTACACTGCGTTTGGTTCAACAAC
Source organism: Candidatus Limenecus sp. (assembly GCA_045531805.1). GTDB lineage: Bacteria > Cyanobacteriota > Vampirovibrionia > Gastranaerophilales > Gastranaerophilaceae > Limenecus. The sequence goes on from JAZSES010000314.1 coordinate 4,602, forward strand.
TATGATGAAAACCAAACTAGGTCATTTCTTGGTTGCATCGAACTTCTCAAGAGGCTCTTATGCAGTAACAAAAGCATTTGCATTTGCATTTATGATTTTATGTAACTTCCCATTTGCTAGCATGAATCTCTTTTTACAAGGTGGAGACCCAGAATTGTCAGCACAAGCAATTTCAGCTTGGACATCATTCCACAATATATGCACTGCAATTTGCCCATTTGCGCATTTCTGTGTATACGCAGCAGTTGTGTTCTGTGTACTAAGAGGTTTGCCAGTTCTTATCGAAAGTAAACGATTCTTCGTTGAAACACCGAAAGAACAAAAAACAGAAAATGTCGAAGAAAACTAAACTAAAGCTCCCTACATTGGGAGCTTTTTATCAATAAAAAAAACCTCTTCAAAATAGAAGAGGTGAGCACTAAGTACAAGCAATCAGAAGAGTTGAGGATTTACTTGATTATAATAGCCTTGTAAAACAAGACTTACATTGTACAAATTCGTTGTTTTATAAATTAGACTTTATGGTAATAATTTTCTAATCAAAGAAAAAGCCCTCAAAATAGAGGGCTTTTTTAGTACTTTTTACTTGTATATGATGTCAGCAATTTACCATCTTTAAACAAACGAACAATCCACGATGAGGAATAGGGATTATTTCCTTTGTAAAAATTTGTAGTTGTAGAAAATATCTTTTTGCAAGAATCTAAAATAGTTGAATAACTTTTCTCAATAAATAAATTGTCCTTATCAAAAATAAGAAGGCTAGTTCTTTTTGTATTATCAGAAACGCTCTTTGGTGGATGTTTGTACAACAAAGCAATCTTATCTTCTTTTAATTGTCGATAGAAAACGTTTTCTATTTTAAATTTAGACTTATTTAAAAAATTTTTAGCCGAAGTTGCAGCAGTAGCATAATTAGAATTGCTAGCAATTAAATTATTTAAGTGTTCAATACGCATTATTTCTCTCCGTTCCCTCTAAAAATAATACAGAAAACATATAATAAAATCAGCTAATTGGGCATTTTTAGGAGCAATAAAAAAGCGTCCTAAAAGGACGCCGGAAATACAGTCTAAATTGGGAGTTTTAGATTGTAGGATTAGTCTTCGGAAAATTCATTTTTACCCATTGCGCACAATGGGCAAGCATACTCTTCTGGCAATTCTTCAAATGGGATATTACCATTTTCTGCTGGATCATATACATAACCACATACATTACATACAAATTTTTTCATAATTCACTGTCTCCTTAGTTTTGTATTATCTACTTAGTTTTATTTAAACACTTGTTACAAACACCTTTTATTTGAATATTAATATCTTTTATATTTCCAAATTTATGTGCATTTTTAGGAAGAGTAATAACCTCGTCTGGCTCAAGAAATATATCATAGACTTCATTACAAACAGTACACAAAAAATGATGATGTGGAGTTTTGTCAGCGTCAAATCTAGCCTTTGGAAGTTGGTTATCTACTCGAAAAATCATATCTAATTCTTCTAAAGAAGCAAGCGTACGATAAACAGTATCAACAGAAACATTGGGCATACTTTCCTTTACTGCTTCATAAACAGTTTCTGCGTCTGGATGTTCACAAGAATCAGCAACAACACGAAAAATTTCTATACGCTGTGGTGTAACTCTCATGCCATTTTCTTTACACTTACCACGAAGTAATTCAATCTTTTCATCTGTTGATAATGCCTTATTCATAATAAACTTTCCTTAATAAGAATTATTACTATTTAAATATAACAGAATTATTTATTTTTGACAAGTGTTTTTTTAGAAAAAAAACGCAAGCTCGAAAACCAGTGGTAATCGAGCTTGATATAATTATAAGCTTATTCATAAGTTCAGTTTATTAAATAAATTTTTAATTATATGATAGAATATCGCATTTTAATGAGGCATGTTCTTGTAACAATCTGAACAATATACAGGTCTATCCCCTTTAGGTTCAAATGGCACAGTAGTTTGGCATCCACAAGCGGAGCAAACAGCATCATACTGTCTTCTAGGCTGTCTGTTGCCTCTAAATTGTTGTCTTTGTGATTTTTTTGCTGCACGACATGCTGGACATCTTTTGGGATCAGAATAACCTTTAGAAGCATAGAATTCTTGATCTTCAGCTGAAAATACAAATTCAGCACCACAGTCTACACAAGTAAGTGTTTTTTCTTCGTAACTCATAAATAAGCCCTTTTCTTTTGTACCTATTTACTATGACTTATTTTTCAATAATTGTCTACTTATTTCTTATTTTTAATTAAGAACTATGACTTTATTTTTGTCTTAAAATTAGCAATACTCTCTCTTATTTCAGAACAAAGATTTAAATACTCATTTTTATTACCATTTTGTTTAAGCCATTCATCAAACATTTTTTCAAACATATCACCAGTGATAATGCTAGATTTATCATCTTGAGCGTTAAAGAAAGTATCTATATATTTTTCAACAAACGGCCTAACAAATTTAGAAATATCAGAAGATATAGCCATTGCTTTGTTTGAATAATCAATAATATCCTGTTTTATGTCACCTTTAAACAGTTCAAAAGTAAGTCCATTTGGAGCACAACCAATAAATTTTGTCTTTGAACCTAATCCCCATTTTGTAACAGAATTAACAATAAGGTTAGTGCTATTTTCCAAATCCGAACTAACACCATCAGTGTGTCCATCAAACATTTCTTCTTCAATACTATAGCCACCATAACTAACAACAAGACTACTCATCAACGATTCTACAGTAAGTCTATGATTGTCAGGAGAAGGTTTCATCATTGTAACTCCAGCAGCATCACCACGAGATTCGTTCACAATAAAATCCAATTTTTGAATAGGCAATTTTGACTTTTCAAGTTCATTAGCAAAAATTCTATTCATAATAAGCTGATTTATTGCATGCCCAGCTTCATGCGCCAAAACTGACTTTTGCTCAAATTCAGATTTTTCTGTATCATTTTTTATACCAATAAGGGCCTCTAATTTAGCTTCTGTTATATCTTTATGTGTAATATATGGAGTTTTACGACCATTGTACAAAGTTTTTCTATACGCTCTTTTAATTACATCAGCAAGCTCTGCACCAGACATACCTGATGAAGTTTGAGCTAAATCAGACAAAAGTTTATCTTTTGTCACATCATCTTTAAATGGCTTCCCTTTTGCATTAATTTCCAAAATCTCTTTTCTGGCCTTTTCGGAAAATCTTGGGTCATCTATTTTAAATTCCAAATCAATTCTACCTTTACGAAAAGCATCATCAAACATATCTTTTCTATTTGTAGCAAGAATTGTAATTACCTTTATATCATTTTCTTCCTTTGACTGAACGCCATCTAACTCTGTAAGCAAAGCATTGAGCGTATGGTCATTTTCTTTACTTTCACTATTGCCTCTTTTTCCAGCAACAGCATCTGCTTCATCAATAAAAACAATTGCAGTTTTAGATTGATGTGAACGAGCAACATCTCTAGCGGTAGCATACAATTCTCTCACATGTTTAGCACCCGCACCAACATAGATTTCGTTAAAACCACTACCAGCAGTACTAATAAATGGGATACCAGCCTCACCGGCTATTGCAGTTGCTAAAAGTGTTTTACCTGTGCCAGGAGGTCCATAAAGTATTATACCAGCAGGCTTATCTACATTCTTAACTTTCGGGTTATTCAATATATTTAACAACTCATTTTTTATTTGTTGTTTAACATTAAACATACCTCCAACATCAGAGAAACGAGTTTTTACATTTTCATAAACACGAAAATGCGTAGACTTTTGAGAAGTTTCTTTTTTTGTATCAGCTTCTTCTTTAAAAGTCTTAAACGGAATTTTGTTTTCAGGTTGAGGATATTTTTTTTGATAAATATACGCGATGTCAGGATGATTTCTATTAAATTTCTTTTTGTCAGCCTCTAGACCACGAACAAAAACATTAGACCCACTATCTTTCAATTCATCAATAACTGTATTTTTCTCTCCAAATATACTATTTAAGTGATAATAATAGAACTTACCCTGATGTTCCGGAGTCAGAGTTTTTACCATTTTACGCAACTCTTTAGCAATCTCAAGCGTTTGATCGCAATCTACTGCAGTGAAAAATGGTGAGCCCATATTACTTTTGGGTGGAACAATAAAATCAAATCGAGTTTTCTCATCTGCATTATTGTACAGCTTTATCATCTCCCGAGCAGCTTCAATGCAATTTGAATATAAACTTTGAGCAAAAGCAGACTCTTGCTCACCATTTCTAATCAACAAGAAACGTTTTTGAACATCCAATGATTCTTTATTTAAAGAATCAAAAAATTTAAACAACTCTTTTTCAAACTCACCTTCGCAAGAATGAGCATCCTCTAATGCCATCATTTTTGAAAATTCTCTAAAATATTTTGAAGCAATCTTTTGTTCTTCAGAAGCCCCATAAAAACTAATATTGTTAGAATAAATAGGTTGCGTAGTATTTTTTCTTGTTGCATTGACAACATAAGGTGTATAATGTGGATTTATAAAACTTACCTTCATATATTACTCTCTAATTAAAGTGTCTGTTAATGCAATAAAAACCATAAAAAAATTTTTTGCCGATATCAATTTAGAATATTAATTTTTTTTTACAAATTATCAGCTTCTCTTCTCAATGAAATAAAGCTATCAACACCTATTTCCTGTAACAGAGCAATATAAGAATTGTAATAAACACCCATTGCATTTACGTACTCCTGCAAAAGCTCTTGGTGAGAATGTTCAACAACGATAAGGTTAGTCAATTGAGTTTGCCCCTTTTTATAACGTTGTTTTGACAACTTCAAAATTTCATTTGATTCATCTAAAATTTCCATATAATGGCCAACATTTTCTTTTGCAATAACAAATTTATCATGATTTGTATGAATAATGTTTTTTGTAATATTGATAATAGAATTATATTCCAACTGAGCCTTTTCATAATTAAGCTTTGCATTGTTAACTTCAGGAACAAACCTATGCAAAACAGGCATATCTAAACCTGCACCAACAAATGCCCCTGGTGTACCATCGTGAGCAAATGCATAACCACCTGAAACGTAAACATCAGGAACTCTTTGCTTTTTTGCAACATTTATATCATTTTTGGTTTTTAATATTTTAGATTCTGCCATCTTAATATCGTATCGATTTTTAAAAGCAGCTCTTTCCAAAGTTTCGTAATTAGGCAAGTCCAAATTAGCTATAAATGTACGATCAAACAGTGAATCCTCCTTTGTATCATACAAAGTTAAGTTATTTTCTAAATTCAAAACTCTATTAAAATTGTACTGAGCAGTACGAACATTGGCCTTGGCTTTATTTATCTGAATAAGTTGTTTTTTTAGTCTCATATCAGCTTGTAACAACTCTATTTGATAGCTTTCGGAATTCTGAGGCTTATCCTTTGAAATTTGATATAAATCTTCCAAAAGAGCCTTTCGTTCTTCCATAATCTTCAAATTAGACTTAGCTAATAACAAATTAAAATAAGCAGTACGTATTCTCAGCTTCAATTTAAATTCAGAATCTTGAATTTTATTTTCTGTATAAGCCAAACCAGCTTGTGCCGATTTTTTTCTAGCACTTCGTTTAGTAATTTCAATTGGCAAAGATACTCCTATTTGGCTAGAATTAGCTTTAGCAATACGTCCCATCAGCAAGTTAGATTGTATTTGAGGATTTTTCAAAGCATTCGCTATTTTTATATCATTTTCAGAAATACCTAAATTCTTTCTCTGTTCCTGCAACTCAATATTACCTATCAAAGCCATTTCAATTGCACTATGTAAATCTATCTTATATTTGTCATCTTCAGAGTGTGCTCTCTCAGAAGTCTCGTTAGCAAACGTACTCAAGGCAATTGTCAAAAACAAGAAAATTGAAATAATAAACTTTCTCATATATAAAAGTATCCCACTAATCTAAAAACCCAGTCTAACTATTTTAAACAAAACTTTCTGATAAACAAAGTAAAAAAAATGTTGTATTATAGATTTGTAAAAAAGCGTAATATTTAAGATGGAAGAAAGGAGAAATTTATGTGGACTAAAGATGTAAACATAAAACAAATCCAAGAAATCAGAGTAAAAACTAATGTATTTTTTGGTGTTGGAGCAATTGAAAAAATTGAAGACATTGCAAAAGCATTAAAAGAAAAAGATATCAACAAAGTCAT
>JAZSES010000098.1:0-4322 GCA_045531805.1 Candidatus Limenecus sp.
CCTCCAACACTATACTTTATTAACCGAGAATTAGTAGTTGATATGGTAAAATATTTTGGAGATGAATGGTGTTTCCCAATGTTAATCGTTGATGAATTACAATCATTCAAAAATTATGGTGCTGAACGTTTCAAAGCATTAAAGAAAATTTTACCTTACACCGTTAGATTTATCGGACTTACAGGTACACCAGCACCAAATGGTCTTATGGACCTTTGGAGCCAAATTTATCTCATGGATAATGGTTTACGATTAGGTAAGAATATTACAGCTTATCGTACACAATGGTTTGACCCTGGACGTTGCATGAATGGTTATCCTATCGAATGGATTCCAAAACTGGGAGCAAAAGATGATATCTACAACAGAATCAAAGATATTGTTGTATCGCTTGATAATCATTTCTTACCACTCCCTGATGTTACATTTAGTAACATTTATGCTTATATGGAACCTGATGAAATGGCGTTATACAAAACACTTATGAAAGAAAATGTACTTGAAATTGAAGGTGTAAATGATGAAATTGTAGCAGCCAATGCAGCTGTATTAGTTGCAAAATTAAGTCAAATGGCTTCTGGTAATCTTTATGTAGATAAAAACCATAATTACAAAGAGATTCATAAAGCTAAAATCGAACAACTACAGTACATTTATGATAATGAGCCTACGCCACTTCTTGTAGCATATCATTTCAACACAGATGTTTACGCTATTACAGAGCATTTTAAAGATGCTGTTATATTTAACGGTGAACCTGATATGATTAACGATTGGAATCAGGGCAAAATTAGAATGCTTTTAATACAACCTGCTAGTGCAGGTTTCGGTTTGAATCTTCAGCAAGGCGGGCATACCTTAATATGGTATACACCGACTTGGAATCTTGAAGAATACCTTCAAACCAACGCAAGACTTCATAGACAAGGACAAAAAGAACCTGTAAATATTATTCATATTCTGACCAAAGGTACAGTTGATGAACGTATTGTAAAAGTTCTGGATAAGAAAGAAATCAATCAACAAGATTTACTTGATGCTGTTGATTTTGCATTATTCAACTATAACCAAAGTCTTGAAGCTGCAGAAACCTTTTAACAAAATTTTTAAAAACAAAGGAGAAATAAAATCATGAGTACAATTAAGATTAGACTCGACTCTATTGACAAGGTTAAGGCGTTTGTCAACATTATTAAACAGTTCGGTTGCGATATGGACCTTGTAGCTGAAAACAGACGTTACGTTATCGACGCTAAGTCTATTATGGGTATTTTCAGCTTAGACCTTAGCAAAAACCTGAACTTAGAGATTCATTCTGAAAGCACTTCGGAAATTGCACAGATTGGTGCTGCAATCAAGGACTTCATGGTATAAAACCTGAAGTCCTGATATTACAACTACATAAAATAAAGAAACGAGGTACAATTCTATGAGAATTATCAAGCCAAATGCACAATTACTTGATGTTACAAATCTTCATCCGTACCAGATTATCGAACGTATCGGTAGAATTTGTTACAAATCAGAAGATATTATCGGTGAGGGTACAGATATCAAATTTGTAAAAGCTATGCGTAAGAATCGACATTTTGCCATGTTAGAGCACGGTCATGTGTTCATGTTAGTTGACCCTCTTACAGGTTATACACTGACAAAACGTATCAGTGAAAATCCACAGTTGGGTGCATACATCAACATTTCAGACCTGCTGGCATATGATTCATGCAAAATGCATCTTACACTTATTTCAGGCTCATTTAGAGCTTTAATTGAATTATTTGAGAACATTCATATTCCGTCAACAGACTATGACCGAAGAAACACCTGTGGTATGATTGCTACTCTCAATAATGCATTAGCAGCTGAATATCCAGAAATGTTTGAGCCTTATAACGAATCACCTAACGGTGTATGCCGTATTATTACAAGAGAAGAGTTAATCAATGATGTTGCAGCATATTGCTTACGCAAAGATGCACTGTTGAAGAAACATCTTCCTCACACTGTAATCTTTACTTGTGACCGCGGTGTTTCACACGAATTTGTAAGACATCGTCCTGCTAGTTTTGCTCAGGAATCAACTCGTTACTGTAACTACTTCAAAGAAAAGTTTGGTAACGAAATTACTGTTATTGACCCGTGTTTCCTTAATGTGGATGGTGACGAAACAGAAAAAGAAAAGTACAACCTCTGGAAAGAATCATGCGAAGCTGCAGAAAAAGCTTACTTACGTATGCTTGAAATCGGTTGTACAGCTCAGGAAGCCAGAGATGTTCTTCCTACATCACTCAAGACTGAGATTGCAATCACAGCTACAGAAAAGGAATGGCATCATATCATTAACTTGAGATACCATGGCGTAACAGGTAAACCTCATCCTCAGATGGTAGAAGTTATGACCATTGCTTATCCTCAGCTTATGGATGTATCAAACAACAGATGCGATACTGTATTACAGGATGAAGTAAAAACACCGTTAAATGACATTGTTGTACCAGCTAAGATTCCATTTAAGGCTATGAAAGTAAAGAAACTTACAGATACAGCAATTGTTCCAACAAGAGGTTCTGATGGCGCTGCTGGTTTTGACTTATATGCAGATTCCGTCGATGATGCATTTAACACATACAAAGACAAAGATGGTAATGATGTTGTTGTATGTGCAGGTGGTAGCAAAGTGAAAGTACATACAGGTATTGCAATGGCAATTCCTGAAGGTTATGTAGGACTTGTCTTCCCTCGTTCGGGTCTTGCAACCAAGAAAGGTTTACGTTTATCAAACTGTGTAGGTGTAATTGATGAAGATTACAGAGGTGAAATTATGGTATCACTTCGTACTGACATTGATTTTGCTGACTGGTACAAAGATGACGCAAAACCTGTAGCATCTAAAGATTTTGTTGAAAGCTTTGTTGAATTCAATCTTCATGACAGAATTGCACAGATTGTATTTGTGAAATATGACGTATTTAACATGATGGTTGTAGATGAGCTTGATTCAACAATCCGTGGTGATAAGGGCTTCGGGTCCACAGGAAATAATTAAGAATTACAACGGGGGTGCATATTACATGCACTCCCGTATTTTTTTCTATTGTTACAATAAAACCGATGTCACGCCATAGCGTCGGTTTATATTTTAACTTATGGCTTTAAAGAAAAGATATAATAATGATACAATCACAATATCAACTTATAGACAAAAATGATATAAAAGTCGGTGATACTGTTTATACATTATCATTCCCTCAATATGGTTGGAGCTCTTGTTTCCGTTATCCTATACTTAAATGTCACAAGATTGCTCGAATAACACCAAAACGTACAAAATTTGTAACAGAAAAAGGTGTAGAATACACGGATAACACTAATTTTTATAAACTTGATGACGTATTAACCCATGATTCCATCATTGCTGGTTATTTTCAATACTGTTACAAATATTCATCTGATATTAACCCTAATGCTTTAGCTAAGTTATCTGATGATGAATTAAAAACCGTGTATGACAGTATGAAAGCAATAATGGAAATACTTCATAAACATTAAGGAGATAATCACATGAAAACATATTTACACGGCACCAGTTATGAAAGTGCTATGAACATCTTACAAAACGGTTTCACCAAAAATAAAGACACCATATGGTCATGTTCCAACAAAGAAATGATATATGTAAGAGAAATGCAAGACGACGATTCTGATGCCGAGTATTTATGTATAGAATCAGGTCAAATTGCTGCAGCATATACCAATTCAATTGAAACAAAAATATGTCTGGTTAGATTTGAAATTCCAGATGATATAGCAGAAGAATATGTAGCAGATGACAACAGCTGTGAAAACACAGAAGGTTGTTATCAGATTTACATTGAAGATTTAAACAAATTAGTGGACATTGGTACAATAAAAGTGTACATTGACGTTTACGAAGATTCCTATGTTCCATATTTGAGACCTTTTTATTTAGCTTATGTTTCTGATTCTTATATGCTGATAAAAGACCCCCTGTTAAAACAAGCAATCAAAGTAATAAATGATACAACATCATATATTTTTGAAGATTTAATGTGTCATGGTGATATTATCGAAACACGAGAATATGCAGCATTAAATGTAGCATAAGGAGGTTATTATGAATCAATGGCAACAGAAATACTGTGATACTTACCATAACGGTAAAAAACCAAGAAGTAAAATTGCAAAAGAAGAATTTGAACTTTTAGGTCAAGTAAAAAACTACGTAATCGTTGAATTCCATGAATTTAACGGAGCTAATGGTCTTATACCAGCACATACAGACACACTTGAAGTTACATTAG
>JAZSES010000036.1:0-25994 GCA_045531805.1 Candidatus Limenecus sp.
ATTAATATTAACACCCACATAATAGTTGTATTATTTTTTTATCCTATTAAACCAACCACTCAGAACTTTCAAAGGAGCTCTAGTAATCCCCAAAGCATTTGCCTCAAGGTCTTTGCTAATTACAGAACCAGCACCAACAGAAGCATTGTCACCAATATTTACAGGAGCAACAAGAACTGAATTTGAGCCAGTAGAAGCATTATCACCCACCACTGTTTGGAATTTTTGTTTTGTAATATGGTTATAATTTGCAGTAATAGTGCCAGCCCCAATATTCACATCTTTACCCAGTGTTGCATCACCTATGTAGCTCAAATGACAAACATTTGTATGGTCTTGAATTTTCGATTTTTTAATCTCAACAAAATTGCCGATTTTCACAAAATCGCCCAACTCTACATCACCCCTAATCCTAGCAAAAGGACCTATTTTACAGTGTTTACCAATCTTGTTTTTACCTTCAATATAAGTACAAGGGTAAATCTCAGTATCAGCTTCGATTTCAGTTTCTGGAGAAATATATGTTGTATCAGGGTCAACAATTGTTACTCCATCTGCCATAAGTTTCTCTAAAACCCTATCCTTCAAAATTTTTGTTGCTTGAGCCAAATGTTTTTTGGAGTTTATACCATAAGACTCTTCATTATTTTCTAGAATATATGACTGAGCTTTTAGTCCTTGTTTTATTGTCCATTTCACAATATCAGTCAAATAATATTCATTTTGCGCATTGTCAGAATCCAAATTTAAGAAAGCTTCGTGTACTTTTTCCCAGTCCAAAAGATAAACACCTGTATTTATTTCTTTAATTTTCTTTTGAGCATCAGAAGCATCTTTTTCTTCAACAATGGCTTTGAGATTGCCATTTTCATCTCTAACAATTCTTCCATAATTTGTTGGATCTTCAAAAATTGCAGACATAACGGTTAAAGCAGAACCATTTTCCCTATGCGCAGCAATAAATTTGTTCAAAGTTTCAGCAGTAAGCAACGGTGTATCACCACAAAGTATCAAAACCTCACCGTCAAAACCTTTTAAATCCTCATAAGCCTGAAACGCAGCATGCCCAGTACCTAGCTGAGGAGATTGAAGTCTACATTTTGCATTATCATAGTTTTTTGTAACATACTCTTCAACGGCTTCTGCCTGATGTCCAACAATAACAAAGTTTTCTTGAGCCATGCCTGTACCATTCACCGCATCGATAACGTAACCCAAAAGCTCTTTATTAAAAATTTTGTGCAAAACTTTTGAAGTATCAGACTTCATTCTTGTACCTTTACCAGCCGCAAGAATTATTGATTTAATTTTCTTTTCCATAATATTCTCCAACCTCCAAGCAACAGTCATTCTGAAACAAGTTCATATGACAATTATCACTCTTTTATTCTAACAAATAAAAGAATTTGAGAAAATTGTTAAGGCAAATTGTCCCAATAGCTTTTTGATGAATCATGCGGATACTTGTCTGCTAAAGCATACCAAGAACAACCATATCCGTTACCCCTTTGAGATGAAGTTATTGAACAAGGATCGCCTAATTCTGACTGTTGAATAGGAACATATTGAGGCGTATATTTATTACTATTCACTATTGCAGCATCTTGCGCAGCTTTTTCGGCTTCTGTAAAATCTCGTGACATTTTAATAGTCTGTAATTCACCATCATCTCCCACATGATAGCAAAATATATCAAATCCCAAACGATTTGGTTTTTTCCGTCCATTTGTATCAATGGTTATATTTACAATGCCTTCATTAATATATATGCCAAAAAGCATACCATTTGCTAGAACTTTATTTGGGTAAGCAAATCTACCTCCAGCTGGAGGATTAGAAGCCTTACCATTGTAGCTTTTTATTGTATAACCAGAAGTGCTAAAATTATTGGTAACTTTTAATTTATCATAATAAGCATTCATCAAAGTTGGCGCATCTTTATATCCACCACCACTTTCACCATGATAAGTACGCGCAGCCTTAACTATGTTACGTTTATCAAAAGTTATTGACTTTGTAACATCGTCTAAAATGTAATGAGCTTTTTTAAATGAACTTTTCAAAGCAGACTTTTGATAATTCGTATATATTACTGGCATTGTTAATGCAGAAATTACACCAATAACAGCAAGACTCATCAATAATTCTGCAAGAGTAAAAGCTTTTCTGTACTTGCAATTTATACTCATAATAAATCCTTCCATCTATCCTCGAAATTATAACATATTTTTGCAAAATTCATGTAAAAAATCAAAACAAATAATAGAAATCTAAACCAGATTATGGTACAAATAATAAATATATTTATATTGGTTGGAGTAAAAAATGATTACAATAAAAGATGTTGAACATGTAGCAAAACTGGCAAGATTAGAGTTGACAGAAGAAGAAAAAGAAAAATTCTCAAAACAACTTGGTGATATTTTGACTCACGTTGAACAAATGAACAAAATTGATACAACAAATGTTGAGCCTATGAGCCACGCAATACCACTAGTTAACGTTTTGCGTGAAGACAAAGTTGTATCAGAACAGACCAAAGAAGAACTTATGGCAAATGCGCCGGCAAAAGAAGACGGGTTCTTTAGGGTCCCAAAAATCAATTGAGAAAAAAGCTTAGAGAAACACTCTCTAAGCTTTTTGACTTAGAAACAATATCAGTAAAATTCTTGAGGCAAGAGGTAAATAAAATGGCAACAAAATATATTTTCGTAACAGGTGGCGTTGTATCATCACTAGGCAAAGGTATCGTAGCTGCATCTTTGGGCAGACTTTTGAAAGCTCGTGGTTTTTCTGTAGTCATACAAAAATTTGACCCTTACATAAATGTAGATCCAGGTACAATGAGCCCATTCCAACACGGTGAAGTTTTTGTAACTGATGACGGAGCTGAAACAGATTTGGACCTTGGTCACTATGAAAGATTTACTGATACATCACTCGGCAAAATCAACAACGTTACATCTGGTTCAATTTACCAAACTGTTATAAAAAAAGAACGTAAAGGTGAATATCTTGGTGCAACAGTCCAAACAATTCCACATATTACAAACGAAATTAAATCAAGAATTAAAAAAGCTGCAACTCAATTTAAACCTGATTTCTTGATTACAGAAATCGGCGGTACAATAGGTGATATTGAGAGCTTGCCATTTATTGAGGCAATACGTCAGTTCAAAACAGAAGTCGGTTATGGTAATGCTATCAACATTCACGTAACGTTAATACCATATTTGCCAACTTCTGGTGAATTGAAAACAAAACCGTCTCAACATAGTGTTTCTGTTTTAAGAAGTTATGGTTTACAACCAGAAATTTTGGTTTGCAGAACAACAAGAGCCATTCCTAAAAAAGAAAGAGAAAAACTTGCTCTCTTCTGTTCTGTTCCTGTTGATGCTGTTATTGAATGTAAGGATTTAAAATCAATTTACGAAGTTCCTCTTGCACTAGAAGAACAAAATATGGCTCACGTTGTACTTCAAAGATTACAATTATTGGATAAAAAACCTAATTTGGATAGTTGGAAAAAACTTGTAGAAACAATCAAAAATCCAACAAAGACATTCAAAGTAGCTATTGCTGGAAAATATACAGGATTGTCAGATGCATACATTTCTGTAGTTGAATCATTAAAACATGCTGGTTACGCTCATCACGCGAAAATTGACATCAAATGGATTAACTCAGAAGAATGTACCGACTTGAAAAAAGCAAAAGAAATACTTAGCGATGTTGATGGTTTGGTAGTCCCTGGAGGTTTTGGCGTTCGTGGTATCGAAGGCAAACTCAATGCTATCAGATATGCTCGTGAAAACAACTTGCCATTTTTGGGTCTATGCCTTGGTATGCAATGCGCAGTAATTGAATATGCAAGAAACGTTGTTGGCTTAAAAGACGCAAACTCAATGGAGTTTAACGAAGGCACACCATACCCAGTAATCGATATAATGCTTGAACAAAAAAATATCGAAGAAATGGGTGGCACAATGCGTCTAGGAAAATATGACTGTGTACTCAAAAAAGGAACTAAAGCTTTTGACGCTTATGGAAAAGTAAAAACAATTTCTGAACGTCACAGACATAGATACGAAGTTAATAATGAATACAAAGAACAAATTGAGAAAGCTGGCTTGGTATTCTCAGGAGTATCACCAAACGGTCAATTGTGTGAAATTGTTGAATATCCCAAAAATGATTGGTTTGTAGCTTGTCAATTCCACCCAGAGTTTAAATCTAGACCAGAACACCCACACCCCTTGTTCACTGGCTTAATAAATGCTATAAATAATAATATGTCAAAGAAAAATTCGTAATAAACGAAATTTCAATTGGTGTCTTGAAAATTTGAGTCAGTAACAACTCAAAGACTCGAGACTCCAATAACGACACTAAATTAGATGAATGAATAAATAGATTTTCTGTTATCCATGGTATATTTCGTGGCATTTATATAGTAAGCGGACAAAATATAGGAGTGTTCAAATGAATATCTTAATTTCAAATGACGACGGCCTTATGGCGAACGGTATCAGAGCTTTGACAGAAGCATTGAGCTGTGAACATGACGTTTATGTAATTGCACCCGACAGAGAAAGAAGTGCAGCAGGACATTCGTTGACACTCCATACTCCGTTGCGTGTAGAAGAATTAGACCCTAAATTTGGTGCAAAAAGAAACTGGGTTACAACAGGTACACCTGGTGACTGTGTAAAAATTGGTTTGAGTGCAATTCTTGAACCTCATGAAATGCCAGATTTGGTAATCTCTGGTATCAACCACGGCCCAAACCTAGGAGCAGATATCCTATATTCAGGCACGGTAAGTTGTGCTCTTGAAGGTGCAATGTTGGGTTACCCTGCAATCGCAACTTCTTTGTCAGGTTTGAGCAGTGAACTCGAGGATTTTACATTTGCAGCAAACTTCATGGCAAAATTTGTGAACAAAATCAAAGAAATCAACTTCCCTCAAAAATCAATTCTCAACATCAACTTCCCATCACTTGAAGAAGAAGATGTTGCTGGTATTGCAATCACAAAATTGGGAACTAGAATGTTCACAAGTAAATACGATAAACGTATTGACCCCCGTGGAAAAACGTACTACTGGTTAGCTGGTGAATTGATTGAATATGATGAAAACGATGGTACTGATATCAATGCAGTTCGTATGAACAAAATTTCTATCACTCCAATAACTTTTGAAATGACACACCAAAGCATTATGAAAGATTTGGAAAACGCTTTTTGTGGTGAAAAATCTTGTGACTGGTTTTCCAGCAAATAATTGATTACACAAAAACAAATCTTTGGAATATAATATCCTTAGTAATTACGGCTAAGGATATTATTTTTATGTCAAAAATAAAAGTTCTAACGGTATTTGGTACAAGACCAGAAGCAATAAAAATGGCACCTCTTGTGAAAGAACTGGAAAAACAACCTGATGTTTTTGAGAGCATTGTGTGTGTAACCGCACAACATAGAGAAATGCTCGACCAAGTACTAAAACTCTTTGATATAAAACCTGATTTTGATTTGAATATTATGAAACCAAATCAAGACTTGTGGTCAATCACTTCTGATGTATTGCTTTTGATGAAAAACGTATACGAAGAATGTAACCCTGATATAGTACTTGTTCACGGTGATACAACAACATCAATGGCTGCAGCACTCTCTGCATTTTATGCAAAAATACCTGTTGGGCATGTTGAAGCAGGTCTAAGAACTTTTGACAAACATTATCCTTTCCCTGAAGAAATAAACAGAGTATTTGCTGATGCAGTTTGTACTTACCACTTTGCGCCAACAGAAACAAGTGTAGAAAACCTTGTAAAATCAGCAATACCCAAAAACCATATCTACAAAACCGGCAACACTGTAATTGATGCTCTTCTACACACTGTAGAAAATAACAAAGAAGATTTGAGCTATATTGGATTAAATCCAAATTTAAAAACAATTCTTTTGACCTCTCACCGTAGAGAAAATTTTGGAGAACCAATTAAAAATATTTGCAAAGCAGTATTGGAACTTATTGAAAAAAATAACGACATACAAGTTGTGTACCCTGTTCACCTAAATCCAAACGTTCAAAAACCAGTAAAAGAACTTTTAGGTGGAAAGGAAAGAATACACCTCATCGAGCCAATGGAATATGCACCATTTTCATCGTTGATGAAAGAAGCTCACCTGATTATGACAGATTCAGGTGGAGTACAAGAAGAAGCACCTTCTTTGGGTAAACCAGTTCTAGTGCTTAGAACAACCACTGAACGTCCAGAAGCAGTTGAATATGGCACTGTAAAACTTGTTGGAACAGATACAAAAAAAATTGTGGACGAAATTCAAAATCTTCTAGATAACAATGAAGAATACCAAAAAATGTCCGAATCTATAAATCCATACGGGGATGGATTAGCAAGCAAACGTATTGTCGAAATTATAAAAAAAGAACTAGCAAAATAAAAGTTTGATATAATCAAAAAAATAATTAATAATATTTTGTAAGTTATTAGTTGAGCTTGATAGGATTTATTTTGAAAAAGAAAACAAATGCTTCAAAAATATTGACTATAGCAATCGCAATAGTTTTTACTTACAGTCAATCATATCAAATACCGTCATATGCAAATGGCATAAACACAAAAAAACTTACACCAATTGCAATCCCAGAAAAGGCTTTTAAAACTTTGGGTGGTGCTTCAGAAATAGATGAACCGCTCGAATACAATTCAATGCCAAATACGCCACCTCAAAGAGAAATTCAAACATTTAAAGATGAAAATGGCAATGAAATTTCAAAAGAACAAAAAGAACGTACAAATTCACTAAAAAAAACCTACAAAAAAGTTACCAAAGAAGAAAAAATATACGAAGCTCTTGAACTCATGAAAGGTGGACTAGCAAACTTTTCAAGAAATGCTATTTTGGGAAATAATCTCACAAACAAACCTATAATGATTTCTTTTGAAGATTTGAGCAAATTCGGACAAACTTACTCAAATTTTGATGCGTTAGGTTGGAAGAAAAAAGAAAGATTATATATCTACATAAATAAAAAGCACGAAGATGCACCAACACCAGCTCTTGCTGCAATATTGGCTCACGAAGCTTTACATCAAGACGAATTTAACTCACTAAACGAAGAAACATATGCTTGGACACTCGAAGCTGCAGTATGGACACAATTATCAGAAAAAAATCCTCAATATAATGACAGTATGCACCCGCTTGTAGTTAGAGAAAACACGCTTAAAAAACTATTTATAAAAGGCAATTACACAAACAAATATATAAAAAAAACTGTATACACAAACCCTGGATACAAAAATCTACCATCTCGCTCACCAGGATTTGAAGATGATAGTTTATAAAAAATAAAAAGCCTGTCATACTGACAGGCAAAATTATGTGGTTTCGCTTAATTTTATTACTATCTTGAATTAATTATGAAAAGACTTTGAAGGTTTTTTCAATGTTTTTATCCATTACTTTTTTAACTGAATCCATTTCTGATTCACACGCTTTTTGTTGCGCTTCTACTTGTTGCAAGTCCATTTGTAGTCTTTTTTCCTTTACTTGCAACGCTGCTGTTTTTGTTCTGTATTCAGCATCTGCTGCTGCATCATCTGCTGTGTTGTATGTTACAGCAAATGCTGTGCCATTGAATACATCTATTTCTTTAGTACCAGTTGCATCCATTATTCTTAACGAACCATTTTGCAACCCTTGCAACAATTGGGGTGCTGTATAATCATTTGTTGTATTTGAAAAAGAACTTTCAGTTTCTGATTGAAAATTTTCTGCACTAATCAAACCAGCTTCCAAAGCTTCTTTATATTGCGCTTCTGTATAAACTTGTGCTTTACCTTCATTGTCAGTACCTCTATAGGTAATCGTTTGAGTTGGCACGCCATTATTTTTCCAATCATTCCAAATTGGATTACCATTTGCGTCTTTTCCACCGTACTCTTGCAATATAAAACCACTCACCGCATTTAATTGAGATGCTGACAACTCTTTCATCTGTGAATTATCACCTTGGTCTATAAATTTCAATGTTTGGTTAGAAAGTTTGGCAGAATATTCTCTGGCAACTTCTTCTGTTTGCATAGCCAACATCATTTCTGCGTTGGTAATTTGTTGCGCCCTAAATTCTAGGTCACTTTTTCTGGCCGTTAAAAGTAATAATCTTGCTTGTGATGCTGCGAAACCCATTTTTTTCTTGCTCCTTACATACTTATCTTGTTCAAATTGCTTTCCCTGAACAATTTAGAACACTTATATAGCTTCCATACTTATCATGTACCCATTCCATCAAGCAATATAACAAAAAGTCCCTGAAATACATGCTTTCAGAGACTTTTGTTTTTAATTTTTCAAGATATATTTGAATTTCAAACCTTTTTCTCTTGTATCATTTTCGTTACAATCGTAGAAACAAATAATACGACTGCACCAATCAGGAACGAATATTCCCAGTGATAATTCAAACCGGCTGATGTTGTAATCTCGCATTTTGAAATAAACCAAGCTATCAATGTGCAAACAAGAATCTGTGGCCCTGCAATGAATATATTGAAAATACCCATAACTGCACCCTCTGAACCTTTTTGAATGTACTCAGAAAGCATTGCAAAAGGTAAAGCTAAAATACTAGCCCAACCTATACCAGCAACACCCATTAATACCATTATTGCAACTGGATTTGAAATAAATGTCATCAACAAATAAGCCAAAGCCATTGTTAACAATGAAAAAATATGAACAGCTTTGTTACCAAACTTTGTAGAAAGCAAACCAATTGGAATAGAAACAACAAAGCACACCAAGTTCAAAATAGCAAAACAGATAGATGCAAAATTTGTTGCTTCATTGATAGCACCAGCATATTGAGCTTTCACTGCCTCATCAACAGAAGTCAAATCAGGCACGCCAAACACAGTATGCGTAGCAAATTGGGTAAAGAAAATAAACATACACATTACGCCAATCCAAGTGAAAAATTGCATTGTACAAATTTTAAACACCTCTGGAGAAGACTTCAAAAATGTAGCAAAATTTTCAACAAAAGATGGTTGTTGCACATCAACAGTTTCACCTTCAGAAGCTACCTCAACTTTTGTTTCAACGGGCTTTTCTTTGAAAGTTATACAAGTCCAAGTCATACCCAACGCAAAAGCCAAAGCCGCCATTACAAATTGAGCCTCGATAGACATATTATAGTTTAATGCCCACTTCAAAAATGGAGCAGTACCAGCCGCAATTACCGAACCCAAACCAATTGCAAAACTCAAGTAAGAATTTGCAATAGAATGTTGTTCTGGAACAATATTGTCAGGAATAAGTGCTCGA
Organism: Candidatus Limenecus sp.; assembly: GCA_045531805.1. GTDB lineage: Bacteria > Cyanobacteriota > Vampirovibrionia > Gastranaerophilales > Gastranaerophilaceae > Limenecus. Next base: position 9,357 of record JAZSES010000036.1, read on the forward strand.
TATGGACCTTGTGCAGCATTCACACAAGCATCAATAACCCAAATCATTATAGCAGCAACGATTAAACCACCGAAAACTGGCATTGGCAAATGCAACTTATCAGCCAAAAGCTGAGCTATGTTTGCTGAATTTGGAAAGGCCCACAATGCCAAAGCTGCAAGAATTGCACCAAGCATAAGATAAGGACGTCTTCTACCAAATTTTGTATTCGTATTGTCACTCAATGCACCAATAATAGGCTGAACAACCATACCTGTAACAGGCCCAGCAAGCCATATCAACCCAAAAATAAATGGAGAAGCACCTAGCCCCTCGGTAACAGGTCCTGAAAGAATAATTCTCATTTGCCAAGCAAATTGCAAACCGAAAAATCCAAGACAAAAATTCAATAATTGAACAGTCGAAAGCTTTCTCAATCCAAACGCTTTCTCTGAAGTAAGTTCTTTAATCTCGCTCATTTTCTCCCCTAACATATAATCAGATGCTTTCTCAATTATATTAAGAACATCAAATAAAATCAAAAATTTTTCCAAAACCTAACAATAGCATGGGGTTACATTTACTACAAAAGTAGTGTATAATATTAATAGAAAGATTTACTGCAAATATACTTCTCTGTGTCACTAAAAAATAGAATTGAGCAACTACCATGTCTTTCGGTATCAATGGCCCGAGCCCAAAATTTGGAATTCAAGAAACACAAAACATGCGCAACAACGGCGGTGGTGGAAATCTTGGTTACTTTCAACGTAGAAAAAAAGATGAAAAAAAGAACAAAGATTCAATAGACATCTTTATTTCACTAGATGAAAATGATGTTTTTATTCCAGAAAATAGCGAAGAAGAAGATAGCATTCTGCAAAAAGCAAAAGAATTTATAAATCTATTTAAAAAACCACGACATTCAATTTAATAAACGACAACTGTACACAAATTAAGGTTTTTACATCCAATGGACCTCTATTAAATACAAAAAAGAAAGCCTATAAAGCTTTCTTTTTATTTCTCTTTCCACTATTAAAAACTTTTATGCTGTTAAATCAAATCTTCTTACAATACCTGCGTTTGGATCATTATTCATCGCCACAGGAGCATTTAAATTACAATTTGGCAAAAAGTTCGCTTTAAAATCTTCAAAATCATTATTATTAATACGTTGATTTCGTACATTAGTTTGTGAACCTACAGCAGGTTGTCCACCAAAGCCAACTCCACGGGAACCACCCCAACTTGGATTAATTGGATTTACTGGATTATATTTTGTGTTAAATGGATTAAAACCGACTGGTGCCATAACGCAATATTCCTTTTGTAACTCTATACATTTATAAAAACGTTTTTAGAGAAAGAATTGCGCACCTGCTCCGAAACTTTACAAAAGTTAACAACACAAGACTAATGTATTAATCCAAATAGCATCACAATATGCCTTATCATTAAGGCATAACTTGCACACCAAAAGTTATAAGCTAAACAAATAAATCAGTGACTTCAAATTTTTTCACATCAATAAGCCCTTTATCTGTAATTTTCAACTCAGGAATTACAGACAAGGACAAAAATGCCATACTCATAAATGGTTCATCTATTTCGCAACCAATCTGTTTTGCTGCCCAATCAAGCTCAGTAATATTCTTTTGTACTTCATCAAAGGACTTGTCTGACATAAGTCCAGCAATAGGCAATTTTAAATGAGCAAGTGTTTTCCCATTTTCTACAATAATTTTGCCACCTTGTGATTTAACCAACTCAACCGCAGCATAATACATATCATCATCATTTGTACCAATAACAATCATATTGTGTGAATCGTGCGCAACAGTTGAAGCAATTGCACCAGATTTAAGCCCAAAACCTTTTACAAATCCCAAACCAATATTACCCGTAGCCTTGTGACGCTCAATTACAGCAATTTTCAAAAGGTCATTTTCAACATCTTGTACCACATAACCATCTTTTTTTAAAACTTTTTCAAAAGACGTCTTTGTAATCAATTGTTTTGGTATAACATTAATCGTTTTTACCAAATCCTTGTCAACTGAAGCTTTTATAGCCAAATCCTCGTGATAGAGATACTTAATATTTACAGAACCTCTCAAAACAGGAGGTTTTATGCTATCAGTATCTGCAATCATCACACCATTTTCCGCAACTAATTTACCATTTTTGAAAACCATTTTAGGTTCAAAACTTTTCAAATCATCAAAAACAACCAAATCAGCCTTGTAAGAAGGAGCAATTGCACCCAAATTAGGTATATTAAAGTATTCTGCAGTATTTAAACTAGCCATTTGAATTGCTTTTATTGGTTCTAACCCCAAACTTACTGCTTTTTTTACCATTCTAGAAATATGTTTTGCCAAGTGTTTTGGATGTCTATCATCAGTAACAAACATACATTTACGAGAATTGTACTTTTTTAGCACTGGGATTAAAGCTTCCAAATCCCTAGCACCAGTGGCTTCTCGCACCATAATATACATGCCTGCCCTTAATTTTTCAATAGCTTCATCCGGTGTTGTACATTCATGATCAGAACAAACTCCAGACGCAACATATGCGTTCAGCTCTTTTCCAGACAAATGAGGCGCATGTCCATCGACTCGTTTTTTATGTTCAAGACCCAGCTTAACTTTACTCAAAACATTGCTATCACAATTTACAACCCCTGGAAAATTCATCATCTCTGCTATGCCCAACACCCAAGGAGCATCAATGAGAAGTGCCAAATCGTAGCTATTTAAATCAACGCCCGAAGTTTCAAGACATGTCGCAGGAACACACGACGGCAAAGTCATATAAACATCTAATGGCAAATTTTTTGAAGCTTCACGCATAAAGCTAATACCCTGCAAACCCATTACATTTGAAATTTCATGTGGGTCAGCAACAACTGTAGTTGTACCAGAAGGCACAACCATTTTGGCAAACTCCGCCGGCATAAGCATTGAACTTTCAATATGGACATGTCCATCAATAAACGATGGCGAAACATAAGCTCCTTTTACATCAATCTCTTTTTCACCAGAATATCCTTTTTCCACACCAGCTATGACATTATCACAAATAGCAATATCAGCCTCATAAATTTCTTCTGAAAGCACATTCACAACTTTAGCATTTTTTATAACCAAATCAGCTTTCTTTTCACCTTTGGCTACTTTTATAATTTTTTCAATATTTTGAGATTGATTAATCTTTTCCAAAACGGCCTCCTGACCTATCTAGCGTCGCAATTATTGCACAATTCTTGTATTTTTTCTGATAATTATAGCAATTTGTTGTAATTATCACATGATTATCCCAACATGTTAAGATATATAAAGAATATATCAAAAAATATACGTTTTTTATTAAAAAATAATGCGCTTTAAAAACAATATGCTATAATAGTAGTAGATGAACAACGCAATGTAACCATTTGAATATATAGTGTTTATAATCAAAAAATCAGGAGCATAAAGTGAAACTGATGCGTTACAGTTTAATTTGTTTAGTAGTCGCACTAACATTTCTCGCCACAGGGTGTACACAGAGTCGCATTTCAATTAATAACCCCAACAATGATATGTTAGAATACGCTAGAAAATACAACAAACAAGCTGGAAACACTTATCCTCAAATGAAGCAAGTTGCTCAGCCAACAGCCAAAAGCACAGGAAATGTTATCGATTTGGGCAGTAGCTACGAAAGTATCGATATTAATTCTCCTTTTGGTCGTATTTAACAAAAGATAATTAGTTTTTAGTATATAAGCATAATAATATTGTTTTTTGAACAAAACTTTGACAAAAATATTTTGCCAAAAGATTTGAAAGTATTTTGTGTTAAATTGTGCCTAAATCCTTTTAATTTATTTTCTTTTGTAATACTATGAGTGTAATTGCATGTATTGCCTTACAAAAGTAAGTGCATGACTACACAAAAGCTCGAGGCGGTAGCAACACCATAGATTAGATAAAAAAAGGAAAAATAATGAACTATTCACACGGAAGCCTAGAAAACGAAATAATGAAAACTGTATGGATGATTGAAGAAATTGAAGAAGCTGATGTTTCTGTAAATGATATTCAAGATTACATAAATCGAACTTCTGGTTCAGTTAGAGCATATACTACAGTAAAAACTGTTATGGATAGACTTGTAGAAAAAAACATGCTTGTTCGTTATAAACAGGGTAAAAAATTCTTCTACAAATCTGTGTCTTCTCGTGATGAAATGGCTCAAGCTGCAATTAAAAAACTTGCAAATCAATATTTCAACAATGATATGAACTCTCTTGCTCAAGCAGTTACAAACATGAGTTCAATGTCGAAAGAATGTTTAAAAGCAGAATTAGTTTAATTTTTAATAACATAATTTTTTCGATAAAAGAAAAAATTAAAAAAGCTCAAACTGCCCAAGCTGAAGAACCAGATTACACTTCGCAAAGGCAGTACGTAGGGAATATTATTATCTCTGTAATTACAGAACGTATGACTGTACAAAGAGGATTAACATTATTCCCCAGAGGTTGTGACGACCCATCTATTCGTGCAGCTTGGCATGCACTCTGTCATTATGAAGCTGATGAAGACTTAAAAAACAAAGATGTTGAATTCAACAACCAACAACTTGAACTTCTTGAAATGATAGCTTTTACATTCAAAGATGGAGAGCCACTTCCTCAAAATATAATAGAAGCGTACAAAGCTTATTACAAAGACAACCCCATTTCTTATGAAAAAGGGTTGTCTGGTATCATAAAAAAACTATTTCGTTTTATTTCTTAGTTTTCATTGTTGTCTTGTGGTTTTAGCGCAAGGTTGCCAACTTGGTTTCTACCATTTTCTTTTGCTGCATACAAACAATCGTCAGCAAATTTAATCATCTCTGGAGGTGTTTGACCGTTTTGAGGGTAAGTTGAAACACCCAAACTAATAGTAACCTTAACATTGTTTCCATTAACCAATTTTAACGGTTGGGCACTAACTGCATTACAAATTTTTTGTGCAGTTATAATAGCTTCATCATTACCTGTTTGAGTAAGAATAATAGCCATTTCTTCACCGCCATAACGACATACTATATCAGTACTTCTAACATTTTTCTTAAGTATCTGAGCAACTTGTCTCAAAACAGCGTCACCAGATTGGTGCCCATATGTATCATTGAATTTTTTAAAATAATCAATATCTATCATAATCAATGAAAATGGTTTGTCATAACGTTTACCTGTTTCAATATTTTGAAGCATTTGCTCTTGAAAATATCTATGGTTATAAAGGTCTGTAAGTCCATCCGTAGTCGCAAGAGCATAAGTGTATTCTAAATCTCTTGAAGTACCTATATATTTCGCCAAATAACAAGAGATAAAAACTAGTGTTATTGAAACTAATTGTAAAACAACACCTAGCCAGACATTGTACTTATGCATTAATAATGTTGCAACAATTACATAAATTACACCAGTAAATATAGCCACAATCGAAGAGAGAATTGTAGATTTGTTTTTCAATACAAACATACCGACAAATAATCCTAACAAAAGACTAATCAATATATCAAATACAGGGTGTAATCGTTTAATAAAATTGTTGTCTATAACATTATTAACAAATGTTGTATGTATCTCAACCCCTGGAAACATTCTCGATGTTGGAACACTTTTTATATCATAAGCCGATGTAGCACTAGTACCAATGTAAACAATCTTATCCTTAAAATAATCAACAGGAAGAAAATTTGCATTTTCATACATGGTCTTTTCTACTTTCCATAATGGAACATAAGTAAAAGATTTGTCATTAACCATTCCACTTGCTCCATACCAATTCAAAATAGCAGTACCATCAGAATTCAGAGGAATATTTCTATCACCTAATTGCAAATTAAAATCTTTGCCTATAACAAAATCTGACTGTTCCAAACCTTCTTTTGCTTGCAAATATTTCATTGCAACTTTCAAAGCCAAATGAGGATAGTAATTATCTTTGTACATTACAAAAGGTGGAATATCTCTAGAAATGCCATCAGTATTTCTCCACAAATTAATATGCCCAATATTAGAAGTATTGTTTAATATTTGAGAAATAATTGTTCGACAGTTTGTAAAATTCAAATCAGTTTTCTTGAAATCCAAAGAAGTATTATTATCAACTTGAGCCGCCAATGAAACTGGCAAATCAGCTGGTTTTCTCAAATCAAATGACTGATTATCAAAATTTATTGCAGTAAACACATTTTTGTTATTAGCAATATTATTTGCCAATTTGTTATCAGCATCATCAGAGCTTTTCATTGATTTTACAAACAATAAATCAAAAGCAATAGCAACAGGATTTTGCTTTTCCAAATATGTAATCAAATCAGCATAAATAGTTCTAGGTATAGGCCATTCACCGTATTTTTCAACAAGATATTCATAACTTTGCTCGTCAACTGTCAATATGACAATGTCTTTGTTTACAGACTTGTATGGAGCAATAATGTTCTGCCTCACATCAAAAGTCTTATTTTCCATTGTAGAGAAAAACTCTCTTATCAATGGTTGTTTCAACAAACTAAAAAGAATAAATACGGTTAAAACAATATATGTCGCATACAAAAGATTACGAAAGAATTTTTTATCTTTCAAAAAATTTTTTATTTTTTCCATAAAATACCTATACGCTTACTAATTATTCATATCAAGATATAGATTGTTAAAATCCAAGAGTACAGATGTTAAATCTACAAGCTCATCTGGGTTTTGCAAATACTTCAACAAACATTCTTCGTTCAAATTCATACGGTTTCTCTCTTCTATTTAATGGGGAATAATAAATATTTTAATCAATGCTCCACCGAGCAATTTATCGTAACTTAACAGGTATAGACAGAGTTATCTCAAATTTGTTGAGGAACATGAAACTATCTATTCAACACGTTAGTAATTACAAATGGGGTAATGTATTTATTTTGACAAAATTTGAATTCAAATAAATCACCTCATCATATGAATTGAAACTAAAAATTAAAAAAAGCTTAATTTATTAAAATTTGCACAATGAATTGTTATAATAAATTTATGGAAAAAATTAACTTCAAAAAAATAATTGATGATATTAGCACGGCAATCCTTGTTGCAAATTATGACGGAAAGATTTTATATGCAAACCCAAGTTTTTGCAGCCTTTTCAATACAAATTGTGAGATGATTAAAGAAAAAAAGATATCAGAATTTTTGCCTGAAAACAAACAAGAAATTACTATCAAAGATACTATTTATAAAATCACAAAAACTGATGATGAAAATTACTCATATTTTTATTTTAACACATCAGATAACCAACTTGAAAAAATCTATTCAGATTTTATCTCAACAGTAAGCCACGAACTCAGAACTCCGCTCACGAGCATTAGAGGCTTTGCTGATACAATGATAATGTCTTATGACAAACTAGAATCCTCTCAAGTACAAAAGTTTCTGACAATTATCAAAGAACAGTCTAACAGATTAATAAAACTTGTAGAAAACTTGCTCTCAATCTCCAAAATACAGGTTCAACAGTCAAATTTCGTCTACAAATCAGTAAATGCAAAATTGCAAACTGAACAAATTATAGATATGGCAAAAACTCAATATCCTTCGCGTTCTTTTGAATTGTTTTGTGAACAAAATGTACCCAATATTCTTGTCGACGAAAACAAATTTCAGCAAATTATGATAAATCTCATAGACAACGCTGCAAAGTATTCTTATGAAAGAGGAACTATAAAAGTTTCCATCACAAATGACTGCAAAAAAGATAATTTTGTAAATATAAAAGTAGAAGACCACGGCGTCGGCATTGAACCACAAAATTTGTCAAAAATCTTTGAAAAATTTGCTAGAATAGACAACCACCTTACTAGAAAAACCCAAGGTAGTGGATTAGGTCTTTTTATTGTAAAAAACCTTATAGAAAAAATGGGTGGCAACATTTGTGTAAAAAGTTCTACAACACTCCCAAATAGTGGAACAATTTTTGAAGTAAAACTACCAGCAACTTCTTACACAAATCAAAGCAAAAAAATATTGGAGGATAAGTAAATGCTATCCAAACTTATTTTGATATTAGACAAAAGAAAAGAATTGCCAGCAAAATACAAAAAACTTATCGAAAACAATGGCATAAAAGTAATCTCAACCGCAATTTTTGAAGAAGGTTTAGAAACGCTAAATACATTTGAACCAGATTTGATACTAATCTCAGACAGTATTGAAATGGAAATTGCTGATGCAGTAAAAAAATTACGTTTGCTCAGCTACCCATCAAGACCCTGTATAGTCGCACTATCAAAATCTGCTGAGTTACAAGATAAACTTAAAGTTTTAGACGCAGGCGCAGACGATTTTCTGAGTGAGCCAATAGAATCTGAGGAATTCAAAGCAAGAATAAACGCACACCTTAGACGCCACTTTGAAAATCTTGTTGATGAAATAACCCAACTACCCGACACAAAATCATCGCTAAGAGTTTTAAAAAGAACTATTGCTGAGCATAAAAGCTGGTCTGCTATGCTTTTAAAAATAAATGAATTTGAAGCTTATAGAGAAATTTATGGTGAATTAGCCGCTGACAAGATGCTTCAAACTTACACTGCAATAATGAACTCAGCGTTAGATGATGAAGATTTTCTTGGTGAATTAACCGATGGAGAATTTTTAATCATAACAAATCCCCTTAAAGCTGAACACGTAGCATCATTCTTGGTTTATGCGTTTGAAACTATTGTTGAAAAATTTTATACAGAAGAAGACGCAAAACAGGGCTACATAATCCTTAATGGTGATGATAATGCTGGCAAAAGAGTAAATCTTGTATCTACAAGTATCGGCATAATTTCAAGTGAATTTGAAAATTATTCAACAGTAAATTCTGCAATGAACACCCTTTTGGCAACTTGCAAACTTGCAAAATTAAATGAAAAATCATCTTATATTGTAGAAAGAGCCAAACTCAGTGCCGAAAATGCCATCATCAACAAAGAACACAACAACAAAATATTGATAATAGAACCTGATGAAGCATTAAACTTCTTACTAAAAACAACTGGTGAAATGCAAGGATATGAAGTTGCAACTGTAATGGATTATGACAATGCAATGCATATGATAAAAGCTTTTGAACCTGCTTTAATTGTCCTTGACGCTGGAGACGCAGAAACACTTGTCGGCATAGAATTGTGCAAAAAAATCAAAAAAGACAACAGATACAAAGATATCAAAGTTATCGTATCGACAATTGTTCACGACAAAAAAATGGTACTAAATACTGGTGCAGATTTATACTTGCCAAAACCATACGAACTCTTGGGAATTTTTAGCCGCATAGAACATTTCGTAAAAGAATACAATTCAAACTAAATATTCCTGTTGAAAAATTATAACCTCCACAGTTTTAAAAGAAAAACATGACTTTTCCTAAAAAATCGTTAATTTAGTAGTAGAAAAATATCCTCTAAACGGATGAAATTTTTCTGAAACCCTCATATACGGTTAACTTATACCGTAATTGATAGTATAATCTAAAATAGCGAGGCAGGAAAAATATTAAATGGATTTTCAGAATTTGACGGAAAATAAGCCATTATTATATGGGATAATCGGAGGAATACTTGTAGTAATTATTGCGCTGTTTATTACAATCGGCGTAGTAGCTTCGTCTGGAAAAGACTCTGCCCCAAAAGCTGTTAAAGAAAAAGTTATTGACAAACCACTAGACCTTTTGACTACAGACAACCTTGGTAAGGCACTTGAAATCCAAGCATTATTGGCTAGAGAAGGTATTACTGTAGAAAGACGTGCTGATGGTCAAAAATCTATTTTATACTTGCCAAAATACACTATGTCTCAAAGAGATAGAGCCTTACTCGCTATCGTAAAAAGTGGTATGATTGACCAAAATATTGGACTTGAAATCTTTGATAAAGGTGACTTCACATCAACAAAAGAAGACAAAAGAATTCGTCTTACACGTGCTATCAATGGCGAACTGTCTCGCTTAATCAGAAAAATCCCGCCAATTGAAAATGCATCTGTATTCGTTTCTATTCCTGAACAGGTAATGTTTGAACAAGACCAAAAACCTATTACAGCAACTGTTCAAATTGTTATGCCAAGCGGTGAAAAACTTGACAACATGAAAGTCAAGGCTATCCGTAACTTACTATTAGGCTCAGTAAACGGACTTGATGCAGAAAATATTTCAATCACTGATACAAACGGTAATGTTTACGATTCTATTGCTTCAGCTGATGACGATATGCTTGCAAAGCTTGAAGAAAATGACCAATATATGCAAGCAAAAGTAAGAACTCAATTAGACAAACTTATTGGGAAAGGCAATTATGCTGTTACAGTAAGTACATATTTGCGCCAAACACCGATGCAAAAAGACTCTATTGACTTTGACCCAACAAAGAAAACTGCAATTACTGAACAGACATTCTCTGAAGGGTTAGGCGACCAAACTAGAGATACAAACAAAGGTTTGAGCGCAGTAAGCGTGTACTTACCAAATGGTCTACCTGCAAGCAACGCTGATTCCTCCCAAAATAGAAGTTACTCTAGAACAGCAAGAGAAACGCAATATGGTGTTCCAAAAATTCAAACAAGTGAACTTGTAAAACCAGGAACAATAGAAGACATCTCAATTGCAGTAACACTAGAAGAAAGTTCTATTCCAACAAACATGACTCTTGAAGAGCTAAAGGTACTTATTGCAAAAGCAGCTTCACCAAAAGCGAAGCCAGAAAATGTAGAAATTGCATTCTCAGATTCAGTAGATCCTTTCTTAGCAGGGGACAAACCAGAATCTCTACCAAAACCTGATTCAACAGGAAACCCTTGGTGGATAGCAATTGCAATGCTTCTTATAGGATTACTCTTTGGCCTAAAATTCTTGTCTGACAAAGTTAAAAATGGACAAGAAAAACAAAGAGCGGAAATTGAAAAGCTTAGAGAAAAAACTCAAGACCAAGAAAAACAAATCCGAGATGTAAATCTAAAAGCAGCAGAATTAATTGAAAAACAATCACAATTAGCTCAAGGTATGCTTGAACAAAGACAAGCAGGAGGACAAATACCAGAACTTAATACTACTCTTGCCGAACTTGCTGATGAAATGCAAGGCCTTGATGATGATGCATTAGCAGAACACGTAAAAAGCTGGATAGAAAGAGCCTAAGCATACTAATAAATAAAAATAAGGGGAGATAAAATTGCCAATAGCGGGTTTTGATTATAAAGAATTTGCAAAAACACTGTCTGATCAGGTTGCACCAGCTCTACCACCTGAAATAGAAGAACAGGACAAGCAATACATAGTAAATATCGTATTCAACTTTTGTTATATGGCAGGTGAAGCCCTTGCAAACGACGAAAACACTGAATTGAACGCAGATCAAGCCTGTATTATTACACAATTCATCGGCGAATGGGCTTTTCACAAATCAGTTGATGTCATAAAAAGTGGTATTCCTCCACAATTTAGAGATGGAATTCTACAAAAAATTGCATTTACTGTTTTTGAAATTGCTAAAACTGCAACACTAAAAGGCTTACCCCAAGGGGACATGATTGCAGTTGTAGAACACCACGTAAAAAAAGCCTATGGAGAAGCTCTTGAAGAACTAAAGAAAAACGGAGTTCTCTCAGACGAAGAAGTCAATAATGCGCTAAATCATTCCAATATTGATGATATGGCAAAAGCTCAAGCACAAGAAGAATTTGAGCAAAATCAACCTCAAACACAAGCTCAACAAATGCAACCAATAAACAATGCACCTGTTAGCAACGATAATAAACTTCTAAAACTTGCAACATTTGCCATTGTTTTAAAACATTTACCACCAGAAAAAAGACAAAACTTGTTAAACAGATTTTCACCAGAAGATGCCAATATATTGAACGATTACGCATCTATGAATGATTTGGAAAATAAATTAGATAAAACGCTTGTTGTAAAATGCTTAAAAGAAATAAAAAGAACATTACCTGAACCAAAAAAATTAAATACAAGCAAGATTTACGACAAATTATATAAAATTGTAAAAAATTCGGATATTTCAAAAATATCAAATATTATAGGAAGGGAACGTCAATTGGTAAGAGATTTTGTAGCTTCTGCTGCAGGCCAAAGACAACCTCTAGAAGTACCACCAAGAATTGCAGACATCATCTGTAACCATATCGAAGAAAAACTTACTCGAAAATAAATAATGATAATTAAAAAAAATAATCAAAAAAAACCTAATAGACCTGAAACAAAAGTTGTACAACCACAAGAAGAAAAAAAAGAAGTACAACCTATTCCTGTTGAAACAAAGCCAATTATAAAACAAGAACAAGAAGAAATAGAACCAGAAGATTCTACAGATATCTTTGCCGATTTTGACTTTGATAAAATAGATTTCAACCAAAGAGCAGAACGCCGTAGAGGTGACAGGAGAAGAGGTTATCGCAGAATTGATGATAGAAATCTAATATCAAGAGCTCAACAAGAAGCTATTGATATTAAAGAGCAAGCTTCAAAAGAAGGCTACGAAAAAGGTCTAGAAGCCGCAAATTCAGCAGTTACAGAACTAAGACAAGCTATTGAAGGATTTTTTGAGTACAAAGAAGAACTTTACAATCAAATTTCAGAAGATATTCTTGATATTTCAATAAGAGTTGCGGAAAAAATCATAAAAAAAGAAGTTGAAACTGACAAAAAAGTTCTTGATTCAATCGTCCATGATGCACTAAAAAGCCTTGCCAAAGACGAAAACAAAATTATACTTAAGGTAAATCCAACGGACGTTGAATACACAAAAGAAATGGTTCCAAAACTTTTGTCTTCAGGACAGTTTGAAGCTAAAATTTTTGTAACAGGAAACAAAGAGGTTGAAGAAGGCAGTGCAATAATTGAAACCTCAAACGGCGTAATAGACGCAAACATAAGCACACAACTTGAACTTATAAAAGAGGCATTTAAGCAGATATAATGGCAGCACCAAATTCAAATCCAATTACAGAAATCGGTCTTGCGGCATTTGTTGTCGTATTGATACTTATTCTGCTTATCGAAATGCCTAACTGGGTTATCGACTTTTCAATTGCACTAAACATAACCCTCGGCATCGTGCTATTGATGATATCGTTATACATTCAAAAGCCACTAGAATTGGCAGCTTTTCCATCCATTATTCTTATTGGTACAATGTATCGACTGGTACTGAGTATTGCATCAACAAGGTTAATTTTGGCAAAAGGTGAAGCCGGTGCAACAATCCACGCATTCGGAACATTCGTAACCGGTGGTAACATGGTTGTAGGTGGCGTAATCTTCCTAATCATTACCGTTGTACAGTTCATGGTAATTACCAAAGGTGCAGAACGTATTGCAGAAGTATCAGCAAGATTTGCCCTAGACGCCATGCCTGGTAAACAAATGACCATTGACGCTGACTTCAACGCAGGCTTAATTTCTCCTGACGAAGCAGTAAAAAGACGTGAAGACCTTCAAAGAGAATCTGCTTTATTTGGTTCTATGGACGGTGCTATGAAATTCGTAAAAGGTGATACAATGGCAGGTATCATCATCGTAATTATCAACATCATAGGTGGCTTGTGTATTGGTGTTTTACAACAAGGCTTACCCGCTGGTGAAGCAGTTTCAAAATATACAGTCCTAACAATCGGTGACGGATTGTCATCACAATTGCCATCTCTTTTAATGGCAGTAGCAGCTGGTGTCGTAATGACTCGTGCGTCTGCAGCAAGCCCCAGCTTGGCAGCTGATGTTACAGGCCAAATTTTGAGCAAGCCAATGAGTTTGTTCTGTGCCGTGGCATTCTTACTTTTGATTGCATTTACAAGTCATTGGACAGGCTTGCCATTCTTTCCATTCTTGTTATTTTCAATTGTAATAATAATCGCAGCATTCTCTGTTCTTGTTAACCAAGATGTACAAGCACAACTTGGACAGTTAGAAAATGTTAAGCAAAACATGCAAGACCTAGTAAACCCAAACAAAATGTACGAACGCTTAGGTGTAGATGTTTTAAGTTTACAAGTTGGCTCAGGATTGTTACCAATTGCCGACCCAGACCAAGAAGGTCAATTGCTTGCAAAAATTGCAGCACTACGTCAAAGAGTCACAGACGAACTAGGTTATATCATTCCAAACATAAGAATCATGGATTCATCTGCACTTGATGCAAATGAATACCTAATTTCAATAAGAGGTAACAAAGTAGCAAATGGCTTTGTATACCCAGGTCGACTTATGATTATTGCTGAGCAATGGGAATCTACAGGCAGACCAGTACCTGCTGATACCATATCAAATACTGACCCTACATATAATGCTCAAGCCTACTGGATAGAACCAGCTAATATTCACGAAGAAGACGGACTAACTGCAGTTGATTCTGTTGACGTAATCGTTACACACTTACAAGAATGTGTAAGAAAATACGTTGATGAAGTTATGACAAAAACTGATGTACTCAAGCTTATGGAACTTGTAAAATCACAAGACCCAACACTTGTTAACGACCTTATTCCTACAATCATTTCTACAAGTGACTTGAGAAAAATCTTTGTTAACTTGATTAGAGAAAAAGTTTCAATAAAAGACATTATATTTATATTTGAAAGACTTTGTGACTATGCAAGATTTTCAAAAGAACCAGATATTCTTTCCGAACGTATTAGAGCAGCTTTGGGACGTCAAATTTGTATAACAAATTGCACAGAAGATAGAAAATTATATGCCCTAACACTATCAAGTGAGTGGGAAAAAACACTGGACGACAGTTGTCAAAGGACAGAGCTTGGTACTATGTTCTTGTTGAACCCAATGCAAGTTCAAGAGCTTATTGAAACAACTGCATCAACACTAATGAGAGCTCACCGTTCTGTTGGTAAACAACCTGTAATTTTGTGTTCACCAAGAATTCGATTACCACTTTACCAGCTTTTAGAAAGACACATTCCAACTATTGTTGTAATTTCTTATAGTGAATTGATTACAGACATTATGGTAGAAGCAGTTGACACAATCGGTGACGCATACATGCCTGATTTTGGTTAGTAAAAAAGGGATAAAATGTTAGAACAATCCACAGAACGTTCAATTGAATATATGAAACGCAGAGCATTTGAAATTATTGATACAACACCAATGTATCAGTACAAAGGTTCTGTATCAAAACTGCTTGGACTAACAGTAGAAGTAAAACTTCCTGGTTTAAAAATTGGCGACTTGTGTTTTATTGAAACACACAATGGAGAGAAAAAGGCAGCAGAAGTTGTTGCATTTAAAGGTGATACTGCACAACTTTTACTCTTGTATGACGGATCTGGTATTGGACAAGGTAGTCTTGTGACCACAACAAATGCTCCAATTATGTTACCTGTAGGTGATTTCTTACTAGGTAGACTTATAAGTCCAATGGGTGAACCAATTGACGGCAAGCCTTTGGATACTACAAATGCCCAATATGTATCAATTGACGGCCCAGCCCCCGACCCATTTGATAGACCAATCATCAATACAATGTTTTCTACAGGAGTAAGAGCAATAGACTCAGCAATGACAATGGGTGCAGGACAACGTATGGGGCTTATGGCTGGTTCTGGTGTAGGTAAAAGTACACTGCTTGGTATGATTGCAAGAAATTCTGATGCTGATGTAAACGTCGTTGCTCTAATTGGAGAACGTGGAAGAGAGGTAAAAGAGTTTGTTGAAGATGCCCTTGGTGAAGAGGGTATGAAAAAATCAGTTTTGGTCTGTTCTACAGGTGACCAACCACCACTAATTAGACAAAAATGCTTACAAGCCGCTACTTCCGTTTGTGAGTATTTTAGAGACCAAGGCAAAAAAGTTTTCTTAATGACCGATACAGTAACTCGTTGTGCAATGGCAGGGCGTGAAGTAGGATTGTCTATCGGCGAACCACCAACAATGAAAGGTTACCCTCCATCAATATTCTCATGGTTACAAAAAGTTCTTGAACGAGCAGGCAACAGCCCTCGAGGTTCAATCACAGCACTGTATACAGTTCTTATGGAAGGTGATGACATAAACGACCCTATCGTTGATACGGTACGTGGTATCACAGACGGACACATCTTCTTAGACAGGAAAGTTGCAGAAATGAACCACTATCCAGCAATTAATGTTCTAGGTAGTATTTCTCGTCTGATGTCAGCAATTGCTACACCAGAACACAAAGAAGCTGCTGCAAAAATGCGTCGTACAATGGCTCTTTACAGAGAAAACAAAGACTTAATTGATGTAGGTATGTATGTCGCAGGCTCAAATCCAAAGCTTGATGTTGCAATTGAACTAATGCCCCAAATCAATGCATTTTTACAACAAAGAACAACAGATATTGTTTCTATGGACACAACTATCAACACTCTTATTCAAATGATGAGTGGAGTTGATGTTTAAACTTGGTTCTCAATAAAAATAGATTTAGAGTTTACTAAGACATTTATACATCTAATCTAGTGTCGCAATTGCTGCCGGCTCAACGCAGCCAGCAATTACTCACCTTTGACTTCTTTTGCCGAAATCTTTGATTTCGTGCAAAATGTCTTCACTATGTGAACAAAACGCCACTCCAAAAATTCGTTCACGT
>JAZSES010000028.1:0-2622 GCA_045531805.1 Candidatus Limenecus sp.
AAAATAAAAGATATAATAACAAACAAACAAATATTAAAACAATTGATACTTGCTGGTATAACAACAATAAATTTATGCTGCATCATAACATTACCATTTATAGAAGGAATAACATCAAAATACAATGATTTAAGTCTCAAAAACTCAAATCTTAACAAACCTTATTATGACCAATGTTTAGTATCAGTTATATACAGAATATTCGGTGGAAAACTCAATTCAGATATTATTCAAAACGACATAGTCATAATAATATCAAGTGTGATAGTAATTGTACTTATTAGTTTATATGGTAGATATAGCAAAAATCAAAGCAAAAAATACTTCACAATAAGTATGATAATCATATACATCTCATGTGAAATTTTCCCATGGAAATACATCGCAACTGTACTTCCAATTGATACGTTAGAAATACCGTTCAGATTCATGATACTGTTTGATGTGTTTTTCTTAACATATATAGTTCAAAACAAAATAGAATGGAAACCTGTCATCACATCGCTTTTAATAGCAATTATAGGATTCCTAATGTTTAAACCTATTACAGATACATTAGTACCCGTAACAGATGATACGCTTAAAGAACATAGATACGAAATTTCAGAAAATCAAAATATGTGTATCTATGGTTTTGCATTTGAATATGTTCCCACAAATTTTGTTACAAATCTACTAAACAAAGATTACACAAAATCAGAACTATACTGTATCTTCAACACACTAGACAAAAACTATGTAAAAAATGAAAATTTCAATAAAATAGGAACCAACAAATTCCAATTTATGTTTAAAAATGAAGATACAATAGAAATACCGCTATTCTTCTACAATGGTTATGTCATAACAGATAACAATAACACTGAATTAACCTATACAGAATCAAAAAACGGTTTCATACAAGTTAATCCAGAAAACCAATCAGGATTACTTACTATACAACTAAAATGGACACCTATACAAATAATAAGCACAATCATAACTATTTGTACAATAATATGCCTTGTGATTATCATATATCAACAAAAAGTTACACAAAACAATGCTATAACATTAAAGACAAGTTGATGGTGTAAACACCATTGTGTTCGGTTTATATCATGATTAAAACAGAACAGGAGATGATACAATGTCTAAATTCAATTTTGATAATGCTATTTTCAAAACTAAAGCGGATAACACTGTAGCAAAAGAATTAGAAGATGATATTGCTTACAGCAAAATGACCACAGATGAAAAGAAAGCTTTAGCAGATAAAGAACAAGAAGAATATAATAAAAATCCCCGTAGCTAACACTACGGGGTAATTTTTTTTTCAACTACATAGATACATTTATTTCATCAACTTTATCACTATAATCCATATTATGCGTCATATGGTCACCAATATGCATAACTTTTGCAGCAACATGATTCATTGTATTATCTCTAGGTCTTCCAGCCATTTCATGCTGTACCTTTTTATACATATTATCCATAACATTACCCATATGTGCAAACTCATAAAGACTTTCATCCTGTTGACATTCATGTTGCATAGTAGATGATGAAATAGGATACATATAACCATTAGACCTACGTAACATAACAGATTGCATTTTCTCAAATATTTCATCAGGTTGAATAACATACTGAAATGCTACTTCACTTGTAATATGTCTATCCCACTGTATATTTCTAAATCGTCTAATATCTAATGAATCGCTATCACGAAAATAACTTACACCCATATTAGCCTCAGGATTTGTACGAATATTATACAATGTTCGTTCTCCTGGTTTATCCGTATGATAATTAGGACACTTATCTAATAAACTAGATAAATTACGTCCAGTTGGAGAAGTTGTAGGAACAGTCACATCAGGTTCCATGGTAACAATATCAAAATCACCATTATTATCACGTCTAAATCTTAACTTCAATGTATCCGTAGAAAATTCACCTAAAGGTTCATAACAACCACCTTTAGAATCCTTAATACCTTTTATGCCTTTACCCAATTCACTACCTGGACATTGTACAGTAATCTGTGCTACATTATTCTTACCATCAATAACCCATGTAGCTAACTCATCACGAAATCGTTCAGTCTCCATTAACTTACTTAAAGCTTCATATTTATCCATATCTGACATATAACCTTTAGCGCCATTAGGCTTCAACAACATTTCATCCAAAGCTTCAACATCAGAAGATTTATCAATCAAATTATCAGAATTCATATATCTATCAATATATTTATTCCTATCTAAAAATATTTGATTTGATTTATCTTTAATTGCCTGTTTACGGCTTTCTATATCTTGTTGTTCATCTACACCTTCATTTATATTAACAGTTTCAATTTCAGATTGAGATGAAGATTCTGATTTAAAAAAGCGTCTTAAAAACTTAGCCATATTTACAACCTCTTTTCTAATTATTCATTCTATCTTAAAATATATCATACATCCATATATGGATTTTGTCAATATTTCATAGACTTAAATAAATACGAAAATACGTAACTAACTATATTTCATACGATTTTCCTACCTGGTGTAAACACCATTGTGTTCGGTAAATTTTCTGATATACTATATTGCTATTGTATATAAAAAATGTTAAAATAAATATACTTTA
>JAZSES010000210.1:0-5746 GCA_045531805.1 Candidatus Limenecus sp.
CTATGGATTTATCAGATGCAATAATATCATTAATTGAAGAAAATGCAGACTACGGCACATACCATGCCTGTGGAGGAGAAAAGACAACTTGGTACGGTTTTGCAAAAGAAATATTTAAAAAGATGAATTTAGAGGCAAATCTACAACCTTGTAAAACAGAAGAATTTCCTCGTCCAGCAACACGCCCACAATATAGTGTAATGAACAACGAAGGCTTACTAAGAGACTGGAAACAAGCTTTAGAAGAATATATAGAATTGAGGGTTGAATAATGAAAGGTATAATTCTAGCAGGCGGAGCTGGCACAAGACTTTACCCCAGTACTATAGCTGTATCAAAACAACTTCTACCCATATATGACAAGCCAATGATATACCATCCAATATCAGTACTAATGCTTGCAGGAATAAAAGATATATTAATAATTTCAACACCTTCAGATATACCAAACTTTAAAAAATTACTAAAAGATGGCTCACAATTTGGCGTAAGATTTAGTTATAAAGAACAACCATCTCCAGACGGTTTAGCTCAAGCCTTTGTATTAGGAGAAGATTTCATTGGAAATGATAATGTGGCATTAATACTTGGCGACAATATTTTTTATGGTGGTGGATTTTCAGGCATACTAAAAAAAACAGTAAAAAATATAAAAGAAAATGGCGGAGCAACAGTTTTTGGTTATCAGGTAAAAGACCCAGAACGATTTGGAGTGGTTACCTTTGACAAAAAAGGTGTTGTCGAATCAATAGAAGAAAAACCCAAAGAACCAAAATCAAATTATGCAGTTACTGGACTCTATTTTTACGATAATAAAGTTATTGAATATGCAAAAAATTTAAAACCATCAGCAAGAGGGGAATTAGAAATTACAGATATAAATAAAATTTATCTTAAAGAAAAAAGACTTAATGTTGAACTTCTAGGAAGAGGGTTTGCATGGTTAGATACAGGTACACATCATTCCTTGTTGCAAGCAAGCCAATACGTACACACGATAGAAGAAAACCAAGGTATTAAAATAGCTTGCTTAGAAGAAATTGCCTATAGGACAGGTTTTATGACCAAAGATGAACTTAAGCTAGAAGCACAAAAATATCCAAATAATGAGTATTTCAACTACGTAAGAAACCTTCTCAATTAATGTCTACAAAAAAATTTCAAAAGATAAAATACAAAATATTATCCTAAAAAAAAACGTAGTGCCGATTTACTGAACAGCAGTGTAATATATAATGCAAGTAATAAGTGCTAAAGGAGAAGTTTACTATGCTACTAGTTAGATGGCTATGTTTTGCGCTGGCAATAGTTTTTACAGCTTGGATTGTACCAGGGATAGAAGTGGACAATTTTCTGAGTGCAATGTTTGCTTGTATCATTCTTGGATTAATAAACGCTACACTAAAACCAATACTACTTGCTATAACATTACCAATAAATTTTATAACTATAGGCTTATTCACATTTGTAATCAATGCATTTTTGTTAATGATTGCAGGTTGGATTACACCAGGTCTTGAAGTTGAAGGGTTTCTTAGTGCGTTACTAGGCTCACTAGTTTTATCACTAATAAGCTTGGGAATAAGCAAGATTTAGTGTTTTTTATAAGTATTTAAATGAGTACCATCCATATCATACTTCTTTACATAGCCATCTGCATCAACCTGAAAATATCCCAATGGTGTCCCCATCTTGTCATACATCATAGTGCGATTTTTTGAAACAGCCTGAAAAAAGCCGATGACATGGTTATATTTATCATACACATAAGTTTTTCCAGATTGGTTTGTTTTATACTTAGACAAAATATTTCCATGCTTATCATATTTGGTTGTCATACCAAATCCATCCTCAATATAATAACCACATTCAGCTCCATATGTATCATACTCAATTACAGAAATATTAGATTTAGTATTATACGCACCAACTCTAACATTAGTTGTATTTGTTCTTTTTACAGCAGAACCCATTCCTCCAGCGGCATAAGCAACTGAAACAGTCGAAAATATAAGTAAAATTAATAGAATAAACTTTTTCATAACTCTCCCCTATGATATTTTACCAATATTTGGTAAAGATTACAATCTAGATTCAACTATAGACTGTTTACAAGCAACTCCAAGTCCCAATCCAGCTAAAATATAAGTACCTAAAGCAACGGCATAATTTTTCTTTAAAATATTAAGTTTTGCAGTATTATTTAAAACTTTTTTTGCTGCCTTAATACCTCTAAAAGAAGCTAATCCTTCTTCAATAATTGTAGGTAAAAATGCACAAAATCCAAGTACACCAGCATTTCGTTCAATAAATGTGGATTGATTATCACTTTTCTTAAACAAGCTATTTGCCAACAATAAAGTCGTTGGTGCATATCCAGCAAATCTTCTTGAATTTTGCAACATCTTAGTAAATCGACCTTTAGCATTGATGGCATGCCCAAGCTCATGCAAAATTAACGATGGTTTTGATTTTGGTGCAACTGCAATTTTTAACTTATCAGCATAAAAAGCATTTTGGCCTCTAGCAATGGTATCAAATTCTTTTGCCATGCCATATCTGTTTGCATATTCATGTTTATTAAATTCATCAATATAACCAATATGAACATCCAAATTATTGTCTCTAACCATTTGACTAGCAACGCGATTAACATCAGAAGGAGCAGCAAACTCCCTACCAGCAGCCAACCTTGCAGACAATAAGTTTGACCCCTTTTGAATACCTAACGCAATAGCTTGAAGAAGTGCTGCTAAACCAAGTGTTTTTGTCGTTTTCTCATCTTTATCCTGATAGTTATCCCCAGAAACACCACCATAATAACCAGATTCACCTTGATAGTATGGGAAATAGTTATTCGTAGAATACTGTTGACCTAAATAATATGGATTTGTAATTGTATTAAAACTTATTGAACTCAAATTACACACCTATAAAACTTACACCAATACAAAACACATGATAAAAAAAAATTGCTACTTTTGGAAAAAAATTTTTTAAAAGTTAATAATATAAATAGATGAAATCAAGTTACAACATTTGCAATTTACAATTGAATTGTTATTATGATAACATAATGTTATTATGATAACAATTATTCATTGAGGAAAATAGAATGAAGTATAGAAATAGAATTATAGCAAGTTTAATATTAACAGGTATATTGAGCACTTGTGTTGCACCAATCGCCCAAGCTGCACAAAAAAACAAAGTAATTAAATCACAAATTTCACAGTATAGAATTGACTATGTAAACACAAAATGGTGGGAAAATTTCAATGACAATTATCTAAGTGAATATATATTAAAAGCAATTGAAAATAATCATGACCTTAAGATTGCCACACTTAGAGTAGAACAATTCCACCAAATACAAAGAATGCAAGTATCAAGTGAATTGCCACAATTATCAGCAGGTTTTGCCCCTGGATTATTAAAAATGCCTGGTGCAACAAATACTACAGGTAATTGGGGTTTCCCAATAATTATGAGCTACGAGTTAGACTTGTTTGGCAAAAACAGAAACAAATCTCAATCAGCAAAAAAAGATTGGGAAAGAGCAAAAATAGATGAAAGAGCAGCTTACATAGCAATCTCTTCTGCAGTTGGAGCAACTTATTTTAATGTAATTCGTGCTGATAAATTAATTGAACTTCAAGAAAACATTATCAAGGACAGAAAAGAAATTTTTGATTTAATGACCGCTAGAAACGAAGCTGGATTAACATCAACAGCAGATTTAGTTAAGGCAAACAAAGCTTATGTCGCAGCAAATGCAGATTTGGCTGACCTAGAAAAAATGAGAGCAACGCTTTTAAACAATTTAGCAGTTTTAATAGGTGAAAGCCCAGCTAACTCAAATGAAATAAAGAGAAAACAGTATGATGAATCATATTTGGTTAACATACCAGAGACAATTAAATCTGAAGTAATTGATCAAAGACCAGATTACCTTGCTGCTGAAAAAATGGTAGAAAAAGCTGGATTAGACGTAAAAATCGCTAAAAAAGAATTTCTACCTAGTATAAACCTTATTGGATTAGCAGCATTTGGTTCATCCGCTCTAAGTCAGGCATTTAATTGGAGCAATACATTTGGCCTATTAGGAGCTGGTGCAATGTTAGACTTGTTCACTGGGGGCAGAAAAGTAACAGCATTAAAGCTCAAGAAAAACAACTATGAGCAAGTTCTTCATAGCTACTATAACACTAATCTAAAAGCTATCCAAGAAGTTAATGATTCACTAGTTTCATTAAAACAAGATGACAAAAAATACAAAACCAATCTTGAAGTATTCAAATTAGAAGAAGAAGACTTCAAATACACAGAACAAAAATACAAAGAAGGCTTAATATCTTACTTAGATTTACTTCAAAAAAGAGAGAATCTTTTATCTCTCAATAAACTGGTTGTATCAAACAAACTTGATTGCAATATAGATTACATAGGTCTATACAAAGCAACCGGAACAAATCTTTAATTTCCTAATTTCCAAAAACTTCATCGCCGTTCATTAGTAAAGCAGGAAACTTTACGCAACTATACTTCAAATGAACGGCTTTTTTTACATTAAATCTGAAAATATGATAGTATATAGAAAAATTAGTATGAAAATGAGGATAGAAATGGTATGAAAAAAAAGCTCGCATTCACACTAGCGGAAGTATTGGTTGCTCTGATGATAATTGGAGTTATTGCTGCAATTACAATTCCTTCACTAGTAAATAATGCAAATTCAAGACAAATATATTCAATGTTAACAAAAGCACATATGACAGTAGCTAATGCAACAGGCTCAGGTGAAGCGAAATACGGCCCACTTCGATTTTGGGATTGGAATGAAATGATAAGCAACCATTACATAAAAAGTATGAATGTAACAAAATGGTGTAATGGTAATAAAAAGTGTTTACCACCAAAATACATAGATACCCCCTCTGTTAAACATTGGTGGAGTTCATCTTGGAAAACATTTATGACAACTGACGGAATGTTTTGGGCAATGCATACAACATCAGATTGTTCATTAGAACAAGGAAACCCTTTATTTACCAAAAACGGTTGTGCTTGGGTTGAGGTTGATGTAAATGGCATAAAAAAACCTAACAAACTAGGTAAAGATGTATTTGGATTTGTAATAACACCTGAGGGAACATTCCCATTCGGTGGTTGTCCAGGTTGTTCAATGGATGAATGCAAAAACAATGTCGGTAATAGTTGGGCTTGCACAGGGCGTGTGCTTCAAGAAGGTAAAATAAGCTGGTAAAACGGGATACAAATCCCGTTTTTTTTTACAATAAAATAGTACACCTGGGTAATACCAATAAAATGAATAAATTAATATATTGATCAAGTAGTAGGAATAATATAATGCAAACAAAAGCCAAGACTGTAATTTTAATAATAACAACAAGCATCTTGTACTATGCACTTATATCTCCTGATTTACTTCCAAATGTAACTTTGGCGGTTAAAGATGCAATAATTATAAGTGTTTACGTAGTAATTAGTAGCTTAGCACTAAGAATTATTAGCATAAAGGAATCAAAAAAACTAAAATTAAAGATAGAAACCCAAAATTCACAAATGTCTGCAATTCTTAATTCTGCACCATATGCAATCTATCTAAAATCAACAGATGGAATAATCAAACACGCAAATGATTTTCACTCAAAACTTATAGGAATAGATGCCGAAAAATTAATTGGAAAAAAAGCTAGTAAATTTTTCAAAAATATAGATGATC
>JAZSES010000109.1:0-7643 GCA_045531805.1 Candidatus Limenecus sp.
GAAGATTGGAACAAATTTGCTCAAAAATTTGAGAGCTTACCGAATACCATGGATGGTAGACAATTAAGGCGTTATTTTTTTGGAAATGCTTATGAAACAAAAATACAGGAACATAATTTGTTGGTTCCAGCAGAATTGTTGAACCAATTAGGGCAGAGTATTGTCGTAATTGGTATGTATGACAGATTGGAACTATGGAATGAGTCAGATTATGAAGCAAAAGTAAGTGATGTGATTGATATAAATGAAATTGCGAATCGTATAAAATTAGAGATATAAGAGTTCGAGTGGTAACACAAGAACTCTTATTTTTTTAGTCTGAAAAACAAGCAATTTTGAGTTGATTTTTCATTCATAAATGAGTATAATGTATTCAGTAAATTTCTTATATGAAAGGGTGGGTATAGTGTTAAGTGATGAAGTTCTTACATATGTTTGTTATATTATTATAGCAGCATTTGTTATGTATCTTGTAGTTGTTGGTTTGCTGCCTGTTATCGTAAAATCAAAACGAGAAGCCATAGAGAACGCAGTGGTGGATTCAAGTTTAAGATTACAGCAGCTATATTATTTAAACAAGAAATACAAGAAGTTGGGTATGTTGACAAAACCATTTTGTATTACATTAGATGATAGAAGTTATACAAATATGAGAGATGTTAAAAATTATGAAATGGTTGAAGTGCTAACACGTAAAGTTCATTATGAGTCCAATTTGATTCGTGGTTATTATGCTAAGTTGCGTCAACATATTCGATTATTTGATGAATATAATAAGACTCTTGACGCTACATCAATGCCAGCATATATGACCAGAGCAAAATATAAGAAATTAGATAAAGCTATTCGTAGAAAAGTTGGTAGTTATGGTAGATATAAACGAACAGAACGTAGGTTGTTTTCTGAAGACCGATATGTTGATGTATTTCCAACATCAAGGTTTATGTTTATTGTGAAATATGTTCCTCAAAATGGACATAAAACAAGTTTCAGTAAAGAGTATATGATAGTGGAAGATTTTATGTCTATTTATGAAGAATATAATAAGCTTAATTACGCATAATATCATTGTAACCAAAAATTGATTCAAATAAGGAGATTCAATATGCGTAATAGAAATAGAATCGAAGTTCCTGAAGCAAAGGAAGCAATGAATAAGTTTAAAATGGAAATTGCAAATGAACTTGGTGTTGATTTGAAATCTGAAGCTCTTACAGCAAAGGATGCAGGAAGAGTTGGCGGTCAGATGATTAAGAAAATGATTTCTGATGCTGAAAAGAATATGTAGTAACGAAGCCTGGGAATTTTAATTCCTGGGCTTTTTCTATTGATTTATGAGAGAAAATGTGGTATTATATATACAAGGTTGATAGAGTTGATAAGTTTTTTCATTTTCTTTTGCATAACTCCCCCAGAAAAAGGTCAAGACTTCGGTTTTGACTTTTTTCATTTTATTTCAAATTAGGTATTGACTTTTTAATCGTTTGCGATTAAAATATAATTACAAATAATCGTTGACGATAGTTTTACACCTATATTTTGAAAAGGAGATTATCTTATGTTTAATGTAAATGATATTAAGGCGTTTGTTAAACGTAGTGTAGGTCATGACGCCGAATATAAGGAAGCAGGAATGGATATTCCTTATTATGTTTATGCTGCTGATGGTAAGGTATATGAGTTAAATTCAACGACAGGATTTTTGTTGTTGACGGGACAGCTTGATAATATACCATATGTGAGACCATTTGATATGGTTGATGGTGATGTAACTTGGAACATTGAGGATGATGTTATATCTGGTTATTACAAGGATGGAGATATGAAGATTCCAGTAATGGATAAACATATTGCAGCTTATATTAACAAGGATAATGAGTTGACAATTTTAGATTATACTTTTATGTCTACATTGTTGGAGCAATTGACAAGTGTGTATGTTACACTTGATGTATGGGCTCAAGCTCATGATAAATCTGTACCTGCTGCAAAGCGTCAGTGTCAGTTGGGTCGTGTGTGTGGTGCTGTTCAGATTGGTGGTTCCTGGTTTGTTCCTGAATATGCACCTTATCCTAAGCGAGAAGTAGCCGATAAGAAGATTTATCAGGTACCTGAGTGTGCAATATCTAAAACAGCATTTGAATTTTTGACAATGATGCTTTATCAGGGTCAAACTGAATTAGGATGCGGTATTAAATTGGATTCTTGTTCTGGTGATGGTGTACTTATGAGTATTATATTACCTGATGATATTGATATGAATATGCTCAAGTTATTTTATATGCATATGTGTAGTGAAGATGGTAAATATACAGACAATATTAAACTGGTGATACCATATTCGTTATATGACTTGTTGGTATATGCTGTAAAAGAGGGTTATACTGAGATAAGTATTATGAATCATTTGCAGCATTCTTTGATTACAACGAATTGGAAGAAAAATAATAGTGTATCATCTGATATTCTTGATAAAGACTTTGGAAAGAATAATTTTACGTTACAGGATGCGGTTGATTATCAAACTATTGTGACATATGTGTGGAATAATAGTGAATCACCTTACGAAGGTTTTAATAAGATTGAGCAGATGAATCGGTTATTTGTCATGTCTGATGACCCTATTATTAGAGGTTGTTTAGTTAATCTTGATAGTTTCATTAAGTATTATGATAATGAGAAACTTAAAGATGATACCGTGAAGACATGTGGTGATTTTAACGATTATATTTGTAATATTAGTTATGACGCTATTCTTAGAGTTGAAAATTTTAATTCTAAGTTTTTGAGCAGAACTGCGAAGTTTATTGACCCTTGGTATTTTGAATTGTTGCGTAATTATTTAGCTCTTGTTGGTGATAATAAGAAAGTTTCAATGATTTCAAATACTGATTTTATTGAATGTATTTTGAAATCAAATGATACTACAAGAGAGTATGATTATATTATGAAAATGAAAAACCCTGTAGTTAGTATACAAAAAGCAATTGAAATTGTTAGCGAAATCATTCCGTTTTGTTATGAAGCTGATAATTCCGTTAAGTAATTGTTGTTTCCTTTCATGATGGAAGAGAGTCAGACTGTAAAGTCTGGCTTTCTTTCTTTATGTTGACATTTCATTTAAAATTTGGTAACATGTATTTGCTCGCGGATAGCATTTTGAACATATGCTCTTTTTGAGGAAAGCCTTAGGTGAAAAACCTTTGGCTTTTTCTCTTTTCAACACTTGACTTTTTCCATATATGGATGTATTATTATAGTGTTGAAAATAAAAAATATAGTGATATGGAGGTACATATTATGGGATTACAAGACGCAATTAGAAATGAAGAAGCGCAGCATCAGTTAGAGACAAGACAACATGTTATGAGTGAAATTAAGCGTTATGTAGAAGGTAACAATGGGAAATATGATGCTTTCGGTTTAATGGATGATATGATGGAGCGTGCAGGAAAGACTACTAAAATGGATACACAAACTCGTATGAATGATGTTATGAATGAGTTGACAAATAATCATGAATATTGGTCTAAGTATGGAGAGTCTTATGAAGGTAAGTATGCTGAACAGCAGAAGCAGAAGAATGCAGAAGCGTTTCGTGAAGCTCCAGCTCCTCAGGAGATAAAGGGTCCAGGTTATCGTTTGCAGCAACCAAGTCATGATATAATTTCAGGTAAGAAAGAACTAAATCCTTCTTCTTATGGTGGTAATATTGCAAAGTTTGCAGATGACCATAATGAAAGAGGTCAGCAGTTGGATAATATGTCATTAGATGGCAATGTATTACAATAATTTCTGATTGTAATTTCACCTAAATTATGGTATACTTTTTTAACAGATGTGAAGTAATTTACATCTGTTAAAATTGTGTTTACCGATAATTTTTGTTTACATGAAGGGATGGTTGATATAAATGATGACAGATAGAAGACATAGTGGTAGAGTGAATATTGGAGCAACATGTAATGTACATGTGTCACATAGCACTTTAACAGGTGTTCTTATGAATATATCTGAAGATGGAGTTGCAATTAAATTTGATGAAACAATTGATGGCTCATTATTTGGCGTAGGTCGTCACATCCAATTTTGTTGCAAGGATTCATGTCCTTTATACCATGGTGGTTCTATGGTTGCAATTCAGGGAGATGCTTATATTATGAGACATACTGATGACCCATATGTTATTGGTTGTCGTATGAATAATTTGTCATCTCTTTTGGGCGATTATATACAATCGAAAAGATTAGCGCAGATGTTATAGGAGAATTGGTATGAGTAGAATTCGTGCTAATAGACGTAAGTATATTAGAGTTGATATCAATATACCATGTGTTTTGTACATAGATGATATTGAGTTGAATGGTAAGATAATAGATATATGCGAAGATGGTATAGCATTTGAGTTTGATGCTGATACAAATATTGATAAAACTATTTTTAAGAAATTAGGTTCAAAATTAAAATTTGCAAGCTATGATAAATATGAGTATTTGGGACCTATTTTGAAAAAGCAATATTTTGTAGGTCAAGCTGAGGTTGTATGGAGCGACGGTATAGATGTGATTGGTTGTGAGCTTATTGATATACCAAGAGCATTGGAGTCATATATCACAGATAAAAAGGTGGTTGCGTTTGTTAAAAACGGTTTTCATTTTTGATAAAATAAGGAGTTGTGAGTGTTTTCACAACTCCATTTTTTTATGTCAGAAAAAAATAAGACCATTACTCCGTAGCGGTAATGGTCTCATAGAACTTGTTTTTATTTCTTGAGTTCACATAACGGTCAAGAGTTTTGTTTTGAACGGATTTTGTTATCCATTTCTTGCCGTCGTGAATTTTTATTTCTGTATAAGCATTATCTTTTCCGATATTCACATTGATAAGTGTTTCATCAAATTTGCAGGACCATATAGCCTTTTTATCAATAGAAATGAGTGCAAATCCCCATTTTGTTGTTGGATATGGAATTTTGACAACAACTTTGTTGCTGTCGTATTTGTTGGGCTGAACACAGCCTTTGTTTATCTTTTCTAATGTAATGTATTTCATTGTTATAATCTCCTTTTTGGTGTATTCAGTATAAAATCCGAAATGCGTTAGTATTTCAAATATAAGGGGTTTATACAGTACATAAAAAGGGTAGTAATAATTGTAAAATATTTTTCAAAAAGTGCTTGATTTATGAAGTGAACTATGGTATACTAATTACATCAAGCAGAAAGGAGATAGTTGTCATGAAGAACAATATGAACAACATTATGATTCAAAGTTCACAGCGAAGAAGTTCCAGCCAGTCATGTCAAAACTGGTCTATTCGTCGTGGAATTGAATATGTGTTGTAATCATAAAGTTTAAGTGATGATTGTTTCTTGGTTAGCACCTCTGTACAAATAAGAATGTCCATGGGTAGGCGATATCGAAGGCTTAGGCTTTACGATGTCGCCTATTTTGTTTTGTAAAATTTTATGCCGTAGTCGCTCAGCGGTGGAGCAGCGGTCTTGAAAACCGCCAGCCTGAAAGGGTATGTAGGTTCGAATCCTATCTACGGCGCTATATGCTTAGGTGTCCGAGTGGTTTAAGGTGCTCGCTTGGAAAGCGAGTGAGCTGTAACAGGCTCCACAGGTTCGAATCCTGTCCTAAGCGTTAAGCAAATGGAACATGGTGAACATTTGCTTGAATGGTTTAGGTTTTGGTTTCCCTGAGTGTAACGAAGGGTTATCACATTCAACCATGTAAGTGGTTGTGTATTGAAATAGCGGTTTAAGTCACTGAACTGCAAATCCATAATGGATTTTCATACGTAGGTGTAAAGATAATTGGAAATCGGCTGGTCTCCAAAACCATGCAACCCTGGTTCAATTCCAGGCACCTATGCTCTTATCAGTATCACATGTGTTGACAGGTGTATATTGAAAGATATTTATTGGCTGTTAGCATAACTGGATTAGTGCGCAAGATTCTGACTCTTGTATATGCAGGTTCAAGTCCTGCACAGCCAGCTTTATCCTCGTAGCTCAATGGAAGAGTAAGGTCCTTCTAAGGCTTAGGTTGTAGGTTCGAGTCCTATCGGGGATATTCACCTAATATTCACTTATTTATTTAGGTGTGTATTGAAATTTAGCCCAGTTTATATTCGTCGTGTTGGCTTCAATGGTACAGCAGCAGATTCGAAATCTGCCATTCCGAAAGGATATCTGAGTTCGAGTCTCAGACACGACGCTATGCTGTGTTGACAGAGATGGTAATGTGCTGGATTGCTAATCCAAGGCTATCTTTACGGGTACACAGGTTCAAGTCCTGTACACAGCGTTATGACCACGTAGCCAAGTGGAAAGGCTTCAGACTGCAAATCTGAGATGCGTGAGTTCAATCCTCACCGTGGTCTTTTATGCATCTGTAGCTCAATGGATAGAGCACTTGACTACGAATCAAGGTTTGTTGCAGGTTCGACTCCTGTCAGATGCACTTTATGCTGCGTTGGCTCAAATGGTACAGCATCTGACTACTAATCAGACATTCCGTAAGGATATATAGGTTCGATTCCTATACGCAGCGTTTATCTGTGATAACAGGTATATTATTGGGCTATCGCCAAGCTGGAAAGGCACAGGACTTTGACTCCTGCACAAGCCGTGTAAAAGCGGTTCATCGGTTCGAATCCGATTAGCCCAGCTCTATTAAATAAAAAGGAGATATGTATGCTACAGTTAAATGGTTATGATTATGAAATCACATCAGCTAATGTGAAGTTTTATAAGTCTGGTAATAGTTCAACATTGAATATGATAGTAGATGTATTTGGTGTCTATTGTGGAAAAGAGTTGGACAGTGAATTAGAGGAGCTTCATTTTTATCATATTGATGGATTTAAGACAAGTGTGATGAAACCAGAAGAATTGGTAGGAAGGAAATTTGAGTGGAATAAACCACCAAAAGATGATGATATAGGTACTTTATGTGTTGTAGAGCATGAAGATGTTACATCTTGTGTTCTTGAAGTTGTTGAAGTATCACATGATATTATCAAGTTAAAGTGGACTGGAACAGCAAATATATTTTGGAATGATGAATTTGGTAGACATGTTCCATTTGTAATTGAAACGGAAGCAAAGTATATGGTTGATTAAGCTCGTATTTTCCTTATTTTGAGCTTTAATTGTGTTTGGTGTAAAAGTTATCGTTGAAACTCTAAAAATCGAAATTTGGGCGTTTTAGAACGTTAGAAATGATATTGACTTTTTGAGTCAGTTTGTGTATTATAATTATGGGTTGAACGACGAAAGTCGTTGTTGTTTTTTTTGTTTTTCATATCTTGTTCGGAAGAGGTCAAGACCGAAAGGTCTTGACTTTTTCTGTTTTAGAAAAAAATAACCTCTTTGTTGTCGTTTGGACAAGCAAAGAGGTTAAACTATGTTATTTTACTTCTTCGAAAAAGAAGCTGGCGTATCGTTCTTCTACACCGTTGTCATTTATGATGTAAATGTCTTCAATATCACCATAACCTTCAGTTTGGGTGACTTCGTATGTTTTACCCATTGTGATACCTGTCACTTGGTCGTAATTAGGGTCACCATTGAAGTATGGTTTTATCCAATCTTTGTTTTCTGATACTTTGAGTTTTCCTGTTACTTTTCGTATAC
>JAZSES010000006.1:0-6220 GCA_045531805.1 Candidatus Limenecus sp.
TTTTCATCTAACATAAAATAATACGCATCAGGATTTGAAACAAGTGATCTCTTGGATAGGTAATCTGTACCTAAATTTGAAGCAACAAAAGCAATATTATAAGCTGCTGAAACAATAACAATTGGCACATTGCTATACTCATTAATATGCTTTAAATTTTTAATAAACCACTCACCAGCAAATTCAGGAAGATAATCTGCCTCCATTTGCAAATCGGATAATACCAAATCAAAAGGCATATCTATACTATTTTTCGCAATATCCAAAGCCTCTTTTGCACAAGATGCAATAGTATATTCAACTTGAGCCTTATCATAATTATCTAATAAGGTCTTATGAAATCTTTGCCATTCTTTACTATCTTCAGCAATAAGAATTCTTTTCACAACATTTTTCATAAATTAATTATACAAAAAATCAGCATTTTGTATAAGACAGATTAATAAAATAGTTAATTTACAAACCAAATTATTTTGAAAAAATACTATAAGAAGATTGGAATTTAGTATGGATCTTTTTGTAACCCTCAAGTCAATATTAAAAAGAATAAACCAAGTTGATAAACGAAGTAGATTTATGTATAACAACGAAGCCTTTTCTTCAAACCCGTTTAAAATTAGCAAGAACAAAACTTATATTTGGGTTGAAGAAAATAAAAATTTTAATGGATGCAATATCAATACAACGGAGAAAAAAAAATAAAAATTAATTCTTAATTTGCTCCATAAATGAATGAAATTCTGGGAACGAAATATCAACCCACTGAAACTCATTTACAATAACAGGCTTTTCACAAATCAACCCAGCGACATATAAGCTCATTGCAAGTCTATGATCATGATAACACTCAACTTCACAACCACCTGTCAAACTAGACTGTCCATCAATTATGAAACCATCTTCAGTCTCTTGAATTTGTACACCAAGTTTTTTCAATTCTGTAACAAGACATTTTATTCTGTCAGATTCTTTATTTCTTAAATCACCAGCATTTTTAACAATAGTCTGTCCTTTTGCAACAGATGCCGCAACAGCAATTACAGGAAGCTCATCGATTAATCTTGGAATGATTGCACCCTCTATAGTAGTGGCACTTAACTCAGAATGGCGTATTCTAACGTCACCAACTTCTTCATTGTTTTCTAACCTCAAATCTAAAATTTCAATATCAGCATTCATTGATTTTAAAACATCAATAATACCCGTGCGAGTAGGATTTAAACCAACGTTTTTCAAAATAATATCGGAATTGGGAACAATCGCACCAGCAACCAAGAAAAAAGCAGCGGAAGAAATATCCCCACAAACCTTTAGATTTTTGGGTTCTAAAGTTGATTTCTTAACAGAAACCGTCGTGCCATTAACAGAGATATCAGCCCCGAGATATTTCAACATTCTCTCAGTATGGTCACGAGAAACATATGGTTCAGTAACTTTTGTTGTGCCAACAGTATTCAATCCTGCCAACAAGATACAAGATTTTACCTGTGCAGACGCAATTGGAGATTTATAATCAATAGGGAATAACTCTCCGCCTTTGATGAATAAAGGAGCTTTGTAATTGTCATGCTTTATCTTTGCGCCCATTAACTCCAGCGGAGTGATAACTCTTTTCATTGGACGTTTCGACAAACTCTCATCACCAAACAATCTTGCCTCAATATCCCTAGAAGCAACAATGCCAGAAAACAATCTCATCGAAGTACCAGAATTTCCACAATCTAGATTATAAGAATCTTGTCTAAAAGCATTTGTTGCATTAATTCTAATATGATTTTCTGCAAGATATTCGACTTCACAACCAAGAGATTTGATAATACCAAGAGTACTTATACAATCCCCACCTTGTGAAAAATTTTCCACTTCAAGTATACCGCCTGTCATACAAGCAAACATAGCAGACCTATGGCTAATAGACTTATCAGCTGGTATGGTTAACTCACCCTTTAATCCATTACACTTTTCAACTGTTAAATTTAAAACTGACATCTAGATAATATCCTTGTATGACTCAACATTAGTAAGCATGTCATAGTTGAGCTCATTTTCATTATCCGCAATGACAGCAGTAACAACTGCATCTGATGTGATGTTCAACATTGTTCTAAACATGTCAACAATTCTATCAACGGCAAACAAGAAGGCAAACCCTTCAACCATTTGTGTAGGCGTTAATCCCAAACCATTCAATACAAGTGCGATTGTGATAATTCCGCCACCAGGTATACCAGCACATGTACTAGAAGCAACAATTGCTAACACTGCAATTTGCAACAATTGTAAAGGTTCAACAGTAATTCCATAAGCCTGAGTTAAAAACAACACTGCAATAACTTGGAACATAGCAGTTGCATCAAAGTTTAAAGTCACACCTAATGGCAAGACAAAGCTACAAACTTTGTGAGAAACACCTCTTTTTTCGCAACAAGCAATAACCAGAGGCAAAGTTGCAGAACTACTAGCTGTACCAAAACCAACCATCATGGCCTCAGCAATAGATGCAAAAAACAACCTTACTGGAACTTTTGAAAATACTTTCATAATAATCGGATAAACAACAAATAACTGTATTGCAAACCCTATTAAAATAGCTAAGAAATATTTTGAAATACTTGTAAAAATAGAAGTACCAAAAGACGAAATAGCAGTTGCAGTCAATGCAAAAATACCAGGAGCTGCTAGATACATAATACCATCTGTTACTTTCATTGTGGCAGCAAATATAGACTCAAAGAAAGAAACAACTGGCCTATTAATCTCACCAACTT
The DNA here is from genome assembly GCA_045531805.1 of Candidatus Limenecus sp. Classification (GTDB taxonomy): domain Bacteria; phylum Cyanobacteriota; class Vampirovibrionia; order Gastranaerophilales; family Gastranaerophilaceae; genus Limenecus. The sequence goes on from JAZSES010000006.1 coordinate 2,769, forward strand.
TAGCTAATGCAATAGCAAAAATCATGACAAATACGATAATTGGTATCATATCACCAGTAGCAAAAGCCTCCATTGGATTAGCTGGAATAAGATTAATCAAGAAATCAGAGAAGTGTCCTCTTTGTTCTGCAATCGCTTGACTAACAATTTGTTGTGTTTCAGCAGCAGATTCAGCACTAATAAATGATTGAACACCTGCACCAGGATGTATCAACAATGCCATTGTTGTACCAATAACAACTGCTGCTACAGAAATGATTGAATAATATCCAATCATCTTTAAACCAAAAGCGCCAAGTTGTTTATTATCACCGATACTAGATATACCAATTACAATAGCAGAGAAAATCAAAGGTATGATAACCATTTGAATTAATCTTATAAAAGCCTGACCAATGAAATTAAGTACGGCATAAAAAGCGTTGTAAATAGCAGTAGGCTCATGTGTAGCATTGTATGAATGCATAACAATACCAAGAATAATACCAGCAATAAGCCCTAGAAATATATGACCATTACGTTTAATTCCAAGACCAAGTGCAATCATAATTTGCATGTGTAATTTCATATCATATCCTCTCTTATAAGATTATAATTTTAATTCAGACAAGTGATATTATTTTACTATTTTTTAAAAACTATGACAACAATTTACATGGAGGATATTGCACTAAATAAGGATTTATTTAACTTATTTTGTTGCAAAGTAAAAATGAAAATGATATATTTGTAGAGCTATATTTTATATTTAGAGATAGGCTATGGGTATTAGTAATAAGAATTTAACAGCAAAAGACAGAATTGTTTTAGCATTAGATACAGACTCGCTGGAAGAAGTCGAAAGATTGGTCAAGTTATTAAAAGACTACGTTGGGTTATTCAAAGTTGGCCCACAATTGTTTACATCTTGCGCTTATGAAGCAATAGACTTGATAAAAGATCTAGGTGCAGAAGTTTACTTTGATGCAAAGTTTCACGATATACCATCAACAGTAGCAAAAGCTAGTTCAAATCTAATTAAAAGAGGAGTAACAAATTTTAGTGCCCACTTGGCTGGTGGCACAAAAATGCTTACAACCACAGTCAAAGTAGCGCGAGAAACTGCAAAAAAATATGAAATGCCAATACCAACAATTTTAGGAGTAACATTATTATCAAGCTTTGGGCAAAGAACTCTTACTGAAGAACTAAATGTAAAAATGCACATTGATGAATACGTTTCACATCTTGCAGTTTTGGCAAGAGAATCAAAAATTGATGGTGTTATTGCAAGCGCATCGGAAGCACGACGAATCAGAAAAGAATTCTCTGATGATTTTATAATTCTTTGCCCAGCGATTAGACCAACATGGTCAGTAGTAAATGACCAAATAAGAGTTGTCACACCAGCAGATGCAATAAAAGCTGGCGTAGATTATATGGTTGTAGGCAGACCTATCACTGCAGCTGACGACCCAATTGCTGCTGCAAATTTAATCATCGACGAAATTGAAGAAGCATCTAAATCTATTCAAATATAAAAGCTAGGAGGTATTAATGATTATTGGCGTACCAAAGGAAATTAAAAACTGCGAAAACAGAGTATCATTAATCCCATCATCAGTAAAAACGCTTGTAAACAATGACAACATTGTATACATTGAAAGAGGTGCTGGCGAAAAAATCGGTTTTTCTGACGAATTATACGAACAAGCCGGAGCAAAACTTCTAGATACAGCTGCAGAAGTTTACGAAAAGTCAGATATTATTGTAAAAGTTAAAGAATTACAAAAAGAAGAATACTCGCTTTTAAAGAATGGACAAACTGTTATTTCGTATTTCCACCTATCAATAGAACCAGAATTAACAGAAGTTTTACTCAAGAAAAAAATAACAACAATAGCTTACGAAACAATCCAAAAAGAAGATGGAACATTGCCACTTCTTAAACCAATGAGTGAAATTGCAGGTCTTATTTCAATACAATTGGCATCTAGATTTATGCAAAATTGCAATGGCGGTATTGGTAAACTACTAGGCGGTATACCGGGTGTTCACCCTGCAGAAATTGTTGTAATCGGTGCAGGTGTTGTCGGACAAAATGCAATAAAAACTGCACTAGGAATAGGCGCAAGCGTAACAGTTTTGGATATATGTCCAATGAAGCTTACTCAAGTTACAAACATATTTGGTAGCTCAGTAAAAACTGCAATTTCAAACGAATACAATCTTACAAAATATATAAAAGAAGCAGACGTAGTAATTGGTGCAGTACGTAAACTTTCTGACATAAAAGAAAATATAATTACTGAAAACATGGTCAAATCTATGAAAAAAAGAGCTGTAATTATTGATGTATCAATAGATGAAGGTGGTATTGTTGAAACAATAACTGAAGCTACTGATTTTAACAATCCTACTTTTGAAAAACACGGCGTAATTCACTGTGCAATTCCCAACTTGCCTAGTTGTGTGGGACGTTCTGCAGCAATTTCATTAAACAATTACGTATTACCATACATACTAAAATTGTCCCAAAAAGGATTTATTGCAGCAGTGAAATCAACACCTGAGCTCTATAAAGGAATAAATACATTTCAAGGCAAACTTACAAATATTGATGTAGCAAATGCTTTGGATTTAGAATACTCTGAATTATCAATGCTTATAGGTTTCTAATATAAAACCGTATAATAGCAGGGTGCAATATCATCCCCTGCTATTGTATTTATTATTTATTATTTTCATCATTCTTACCAACTTTTCCAACTTTCCATTTTATGCCCAATGAGAGAGCAATACCATTTCGTCCACCATTATGTACCATAGCTTGTCCAAAAGCTGTAAAGTTGTCATCTTTTAATCGTTTTTGGATACCTGCACCATATTCAATATATGGTTTTATGCTCATTTCTGGTAAGCGTACATCATTTGCCATAACTTTTTGTTTGTCTAGTAAGTTCCAAACCATATTAGTCGCAAAGTATGGTTGCCATCCATTTTTTGTATTCATTATAAATTTTAAACCAGGAGCAAGTTGAATTGCGTGTAGTGGATCACTATCAATTCTTACCCCTGCTGCGTTCGTATAATCAAATGTATTTACAAAAGTATAACTCATCAACATAGAAGGCTGAATAATATATTTACCCTCTTTAAATTCAAAATTATACCCAGCTTTATTTGCAATACCAGACAATAACATTGCATAGTCTTCGTTACCATACATTGTAGTAGAACTTCCAGTGCTAGCACCTACAGACATTGTTGTAGCATTAAAGAAGTTACCTTTGTAAAAAGTTGTAGTTCCGCCTAACAAACCGCCATTTTGGTAAGTATCAACGCCTGAATATCTTTGAGAAGCACCATTGTATCCAATATACCCTGTTAAAATTCTATTCCAACCATTTTTAATAGGTACAATATCTGTATCATAACCTATCATAGTTCCATAGTTGATGTTAGAAACTTTG
>JAZSES010000189.1:0-3230 GCA_045531805.1 Candidatus Limenecus sp.
CCTGCTGATTTTACACCTGTTTGTACAACCGAATTTATGCATTTTGAGGCTTTGAATGATGAGTTTGAAAGACTGAATACAAAATTGCTTGGTTTGTCTGTTGATAGTGTTTCTTCACATTTGGCTTGGTTAAAAAATATTAGAGAAAAAATTGATTATGATGGAATGTCAGATATTGACGTAAATTTTCCACTTATTGATGATTTAAATCGTTCTATTGCCAAAAAATATGGAATGATACAACCAAAAGCTGATAGTACAAAAACTGTTCGTGCAGTTTTCATTGTTGACCCACTTGGTAAAATTAGGGCGGTGTTGTACTATCCACAGACCAATGGTCGTAATCTAGAAGAAATTAAACGTTTACTGATAGCTCTTCAAACTACGGATGCTTTTGATGTTGTCACTCCAGCGAATTGGGAGGCTGGTGAGGATGTAATTATTACACCACCAGCAAATAAAGAAGATGCAATTCATCGTTTAGAGAATATGGATGATACTAAGTGTTATGATTGGTTTTTGTGTTTCAAAAATCTTTCAAAAGAGAGTATTAATGAACGTTTAATTTGTGCTGACACTTCTAATAATTCTTTAAATTAGTCTTTTAAGTAAGGAGATTTTATGAATAAAGTTCTTGAGTTTACTGATGGAAATTTTAATAATGAGATTAATAATGCAAATAAACCTGTAATTGTCGATTTTTATGCACCTTGGTGTGGTCACTGTCGAGTGCAAGCACCTATATTGGAAGAACTTGCAAAAGAGAATGATGATGCAATAATTGCCAAAATTAATGTTGATGAAAATAGAGAGATGGCTGCAAAATATTTTATTTCTGGCATCCCTGCGATTTTGCTTTTTAAAGATGGTAAATTAGTTGAGCAAAAATCTGGAGTCCATAGAAAAGAGGAATTGCGTAATTTGATAAAAAAATATGTTTAATAACTCTGATTAATGTAAAGCTGCATTTATGCAGCTTTTTTGTTGTAAACTATTCTTGTGGATGATATGAGAAAGTTTTTGCAATGAAATATAAAGGCATAATATTTGATTTTAATGGTACGCTATTATTCGATTCAGAAAAACATTATCAAGCTTGGCGAGTTTATTCAAAACAATTAAGAGGCTATTCTTTTACTGATGATGAAATGCGCAAATATATGTTTGGTCGTACTAATGAAGATATTATTGCTTATGCTATCGGAAAAAGACCTGATTCGAAATTGTGTGAAAGATTAGCAAAAGAAAAAGAATCTGTCTATCGAGATATGTGTAGAAAAGATAGAGAAAATTTTAAACTTGCTCCATATGCTGAAGAATTTTTGGATTATCTTTGCGAAAAAAATATACCTCATACTATTGCGACTATGTCAGAAAAAGATAATGTTGATTTTTATATTGAAGAATTTAAACTAGAAAAATGGTTTGATTTGGATAAAATTGTTTACTCAAATGGTAAAATTCCTGGCAAGCCAGCTCCAGACATTTATCAAATTGCTGCAAAAAATATTGGTTTAGAGCCAAAAGACTGTATTGTTGTTGAAGATGCCATATCAGGTATTGATTCTGCAGCGGCTGCTGGTATTGGAAAGATTATTGCTATTGCGTCTGTTGAAAGTATTGAATTGTATAAACAACAACCTGCCGTAAGTCAAATAATCAAAGATTACCGTGATATAGACAGAGAATTGTTTGTTTAAATTTGTATCAAAGTATGTTTTCTAAGTCTTTGCTCATTTCGCTTTGTGTTATCATTCACTTATGAAGCTTAATTATGTTGCCAATATTAATTTTAAAGCTAATTATTTTAAACTCCGAAAATATGGTCAGAACAAATCTTTGTTTGTTATGACAGATAATTCTGAAAATTTAGGTAAGAAACCAGTTTGTGAAACTAAACTTGGCTCTTCTAGAATGGTTTATGATGGTAAATATTATACGTCAATTACTCCCATTTATTATCCTGAATACAAAATTAAATTCAAAGATACTGGTAAGTATGAGAATAACGGTGTTAAAAAATCTATTGATTATCAAAAAATTTGCGAGATTGTTGATGGTGACTGCCTCAATGATAATTTTGCTTTTGTCAATGGTGTAGCTAAGGGGAAGCTAGTTAAAGCTAAAAATTTAGATGTAAAAACTATTAGTCCAGATGTACCTTTAATTTTAATTTGTGATAACGAAGAAGAATGTTATAAGCATTTCAGGAATGTGGATGGTATAATTTTGAAATCGGAATCTCCTGATTTGTTATCCCATTTTGCGGCTATTTGTAGAGATTATTGTTCTTTGGGTATTTATATTGGTGACAAGAATTTATTAAAGAATTTGGAAAAACTAGAGGGACAGTTTATTTCGATTTCTAATAAGTTTAATGATATAGAGTACAAGCCAATAGCACCTTTTTCAAAATCCTTAATTGAAGAAAAAGTTGATGTTCCTTCAATGAAAAGAGTGGATAAAATATTATCTCTTGATGAGTGTGAGAAAGATATCGTTGGAAATAAGGCCTATAATCTTAAACGTATGACAAACTTGGTAAAAGAGGGGAAGCTGAAAGATGTTGTTATTCCAAATGCCTTTGTCTTGCCTTATGGTTATCTTGAGCGTGTAGAAAGCTTTATTACTGATAATTCTAAAAATCTTTTGACTAAAAACTTGAAGTTGTTTGAAGAAATTAATGATTATTCAAAGGATATAATTTCTAATAAATATGTTATAGTGCGTTCAGATTTTAATGGTGAGGATTTGGAAGGCTATTCTGCTGCTGGTTTATATGATTCGAAAATTTCGAATATTCAAGAACTAACCTTAGAACCAATATATAAAGTTATTAAATCAAAAGATAGTCCAATTGCTGTTAGTTCAAGGAGACGGCATGGGATTTCTGATGATGAAATTAAGCCCTGTGTAATAATTCAAGATTTTATTTTTTCAGATTTTTCTTTCACGACTTATACTCAATCTCCAAATGACAAGGATAAAATGTTGGTTGAATTGTATATTAACGATAAGTATGTGGGATATTCTCAGGGGAGCCATCTTCAGGCGGAATTTGACATAACAGATTATGTTGAAAATGGAGAAAATACAGTTGTTGCCAAGGTGCGCAAGTGGTGTAGTGGCTCCTATTTAGAAGATCAGGACTGCTTCAGGTTTAATGGAATATTCAGGGACGTATATCTTCTGTCAAGACCTTTGGGTCATATAAAAGATATCAGCATTAC
>JAZSES010000233.1:0-1637 GCA_045531805.1 Candidatus Limenecus sp.
AAAAGTTGCCTGTGGCAAGTTTTGAATAGAGGTAGACAAAGCAAAAACACAGTTTTTGTGTGTCGTATAAAATATATGTGAACGAATTTTTTGAGTGGCGTCTTGAAAAGGTGAGTAATTGCTGGCTACGTTCAGTCGGCAGCAATTACGACACTAGATTAGATTAATCAAAAGCCCTCGTTTTTACAAACGGGGGCTTTTTTATAGCAAAATCAACTAAACAGTGTATACTCAACACCATACAAATATGAAATGATGTTAACAGAGGAATATTGGGCAATATAGACCTTATTGGGAGAGGTAGGATTTGAATTTTCCAGCAGTTACAGCGCTAGTTGCAGCAATTGTTTTACTACTAGCTTCACATCATTCTGATGGTGGCTCGATGGTGTCATTATTTCAGCCATCTGCAATCATGATTGTTTTGGGTGGAACATTTTGTGCTGCACTTGTAAATTTTAAGCCTTCTACTTTAAAAAATGCACTCAATGCCTCTTTGGAAGTTTTTTCGGAAAAACAACCATCACACAAAGTTATAGAAGAAATAATTTACCTAGCTCACCAAGCAAGATTAAACGGATTATTTGCACTCAATAGCCTACTAGACAAAATTCAAGACCCATTCCTAAAAAGAGGTGTACAATTATCCATAGATTTTAACAATCCTCAAATGATTTATGACATTTTAAAAGCAGAGATTGCATATGAAGAAGAAGAAGAGCTTATCAACTCTCGTGTAATGGAAGCGTTAGGGGGATACGCACCAACTTTTGGTATTGTAGGTGCAGTTTTTGGTCTTATACAAATTATGGGTTACATCCAACAACCAGACATTCTTGCACAAGGTATTGCCGTAGCATTTGTTTCAACACTTTATGGTGTTGGTTTTGCAAACCTACTATTTTTACCAATTGCAGGAAAATTAAAAATGAATTTACGAGAAAAAGTTTTGCTAAAAGAAGTAGTACTTCAAGGAATAGTTTCTATCCAAATGGAAGAATCACCGCTTGTAATCGAAGAAAAACTACTTGCCTACTTAAAACATCATAGCCACAATATTCCAAAAGTAGCAGACAATCCAATACAACAAAAAAAAGGAAACTCTCACGCTAGAAAAATATGAAAAATGAATATTATTCAAATTCAAATGACTATATAAACCGCTGGGTAATTTCATACGCAGATTTTGTCACAATGCTTTTAGCATTGTTTATGATTATGTTTGCGACCAACAACCTTGGCGAAACAAAAATAAAAGATATAAACAAATCAATACAAAAAGTTTTTACATCTCAAAATCAAACTTTCCAAGAAAATACAGAAAATCTCAAAACTCAAGACACCGAAGACAAAACAAATGTTAAGAATGTTGAAACAAAAGAAGACAGCCAAAACATGTTCGACAACTCTGGAAAAACCATACTAGACGGGGGTGACGGGATTTTAGAGGCCTCAAAAATAGTAGAACAAATAAAACAAGATATTAACGCAGATACCTCAATAAAAGTACTAAAAACCAATAGAGGCGTGGTTGTACGACTAAATGATACTATGCTTTTTGACCAAGGTTCTGCTATAATAAAACCAGATGCTATTTCTACACTTGCAAAAATAGCAAATTCATTCGAAAAATTCGA
>JAZSES010000380.1:0-1827 GCA_045531805.1 Candidatus Limenecus sp.
ATAATGCAGGATGGAACATTAAGTAATGAGGTAACAGAATAATGGCAATTAAACAATGTCCGAAATGTACTTACCCAATGAAGCAGGTATGGACTGGTAAGTACATAATTACAGTATGCACTAATAATCAGTGTTTACATAGTTACAAACGTAAACTTCCAAAGGAGAAACAGAATGGCTAATGACGAGTTTCACAATTCAACTGGTTACTTTAAGGACCCAGGCACAGGTCAGGATTTAACTGGTGATGAACCACGTTTAGCAACATGTCATCCAGGTGAACCATTCAACTGGCCTATGATTGCTTTATCTGATGGTAACATCGTAAAGCTCTGCTCACGTTTGTGGAATGCAGATGAGAAGCAGTGTTATAAAGAATATCGTAATGGTGGTACCTGTGTTAAGTCTGAACGTAAACCGCGTGAGCCTAAACCTAAAACAGATAAACCAGTAAACAGCCAGGTCAACGAAGACGAACCTGAAAAGCAGGTAGTTAAATACAGCGAGGAATCTGCAACATCAATTCAGACACTTACTATCCTTGCAGAATGTGACCGCTGCATTGGTGTATCATTTATTGCTGGTATAACTTATGCTTTGATAACCAAGCATGGTTCTAATGTTGTTCATCATATTCCGCGTTCTTGTATTCCTGATGCGGAGTTCGAGAGGTTATGCTGTGGCGATGAATATTAAAGTAGAAAAACATATAACCCATACACCGTGTGACACACGTGACTGTCCTTATCATGCGGTATATGAAATCCATGTAGCAATCTTTGGTATTAAACTCTGCAAGAGATGTATGGAAGAACTCACACACCAATGTAATAAAATGATTAGCTAATACTAATATTATTTCTAATAGTGAGGTATAATAACACTATGAAATATAAAAACAAATGGAACGGTAAAACATACACTGTTAAATCGTTTGATGGTCCAGCTGATGAGGTAACACTTATCAGAGAAGATGGTTCTGAGTTTACTATCACTCAGAAAGAGTTCAGATATAACTATAGAGAGGTAGAAGATGAGCATGGAAACAATTAACGTGCACACAAATCTTAAAGATTACTTTGACAAGATGTCACCTGAAGATTCAGCAACTATTACTACAATGTGTATGGATAAACTTTGTAGTAAAGCTCAGGAATTAAAAGACTTGTATGTACAGCTTGCTAAGTCTTACGGTTTTGAAATGGGTGCCTGTGGCATAACACTGCTTGTTCAGGTATCATCACCTAAATTGCCTGTTATTCCTGTACGTGGTTTGCTTGGTACAGACGATGGTATTAAGCATGCGTTAGCAGTCATGATGAGTAATGGTCTTAAAGACCTTGCTGCTATGAAGAAAGAGGAAGAGAAGAATGGCTAATGAGATTATGATTCGTAAAGCCAGCAAAGACTTTGTCTGCTCTTGCTGTGGTCACATCATCAGAAAAGGTGATGAGTATCTTGATAAAGTTATCTTGAATGTTGGTAAGATTGTTAAGCATGATAGATACCATGATGAATGTCCAGTCAGTTCTATAGTTATTAAACTTATGAATAAGATTGAACATAATAATGGTGATTTAATCTGTTCATTAGATGGATATAAGATTCATGTAATTGGTATTGTCTTCAAGAAAGATGGACCATATATCATGTTCAGAGATTGGGTTGGTAACACTGTGAAAGGTACACCAATCGAATTTGGCAAGCAGATGAGGGATGATAATGGTAACTCCATCATTTAACATTGAAACTGTCGAAGGCAAGATGCTTAATTATTATGTGCAGTCACAAGAGGCTCAGAAATCTTGTAAGCATAAGCGTGACACA
>JAZSES010000086.1:0-5131 GCA_045531805.1 Candidatus Limenecus sp.
ATATTAATGAAAAACTTATTGTTGCGAAGGCTATTCAAGATAACAACAAATTTGTTGAACTTACGAAACAAAAAAGTATATTAAAACACAACATTGAAGCTCTGAAAAAAGAATATAAGCAAACTAGCACTGATACAATGATTACTTCCGTTGTCACAAAAGCTTTGAGTATTCCAAGTAAATTAAGAAAAAAAATCAAAAAATCATTGATGGATTTTTTGCGTCATTCTAAAGTGTTAAAAAAGATTACTCCATTATTTCGGGCATTACTTGTGAGAGATACAATTGGCAAATTGAACAAAATTAACAAATCTATTGATGAATTAGTTAATATGAAAATACCATTTGGTGAACAAGAATCAAGATACAAAACACTTGTGAAACATCTTTCCACAGCGGGTGCTTTGCATGCTCAAATTCTTAAAGAATTTAATTCATAACTGTTTAAAAATTTAGATATGTTTGTCAATCAAACTTTCGAGTTCTTCAAGTGCTTTTTCTAAATTATCATTTACTACCCTGTAATCATAGTCTTTAGAACATTCAATTTCTCTGAATGCTTCGTGAAGACGTCCTTGGATAGTTTCTTCGTCTTCTGTATTTCTGCCTCTAAGACGATGTTCTAGTTCTTCTAGCGATGGTGGCATAATAAAAATTAAAATTGCATCAGGTAATTTTTGTTTAATTTGAAGTGCGCCTTTTGTTTCAATTTCCAAAATAAGATGTTTACCTTTTGCTAATGTTCTACGAACATAAGGCTCTTTTGTTCCATAGCAATTGCCGTTGAATTCTGCCCATTCAAGGAATTCACCATTTTTTACATCTTCTTCAAACTGTTCTCTAGTCAAAAAGAAATAGTTTATTCCCTCTTCTTCTCCAGGGCGAGGATTTCTTGTTGTTGCAGAAACAGACAACTTTAGTTCAGGTCGTTTTGTAAGCAATTCTTTTAGCAATGTACCTTTGCCTACTCCAGATGAGCCTGATATTACAAATAATTTTCCATTTTTTATTTCTGAATTGTTCATATTAGAGATTATTATACACCAATAAATTTTTATAACGATATAAAATTTGAGTTGTGTTATAAAAGTTTAAATTTGTTTTTTGTACATTCAATAATTTTTTCATTTCTTAGTTTGCTTATTTCCATTGCCATTGCGCTTCTTTCTACGCATAAATAGTCTGCCAAACTTTGTCTGTCATATGGAATAGAAAACTCATTGCTATTATTTTTTATAGCTTCAAAGGATAAATAGTTTAATAATTTTTCTCTGGTTGTTCTTTTTGCGAGGCATTGTAGTTTTTTGTTTAGAGCGATGTTTTTGGTTGATAGTATTTGCAAAAAGTTTTGTATTAATTTTATATGAAATTGACAATGGTTGTGACAAGGTGAAGAAATATTTGCCGTATCAAATGTTATTATCACAGAATTTTCTGAGGCAATTATTTCAAATGGGAATTGTTCATTTGTAAACGAGTAAGTTTCACCAAATAGTTGAAGTGGTTCTACGCTTGCTATTATTGTTCTATTGCCATAGTAATCGTATTGAATAATTTGTAACAAACCTGAAATTAGGATACCGCTAATTTTATTCTTATTTTGGGTTATATGTTCATTTTTGTTGTATGTACAAACTTTAGCACCAAGACAACAAAGCAAACTTAGGATATTGTTTGGGTCTATGTTTTTGAATAGCAAGCAGTTTTTCAATGTATTAATGTGATTTTTCATATTGCCCTTTTGTTGGATTTCCAACATATTTTTTTATGAATTTAATATAAATTATTTGTAAATTCAATAAAAATTAAAAAAAGGAGAATAAATAAATGGAAAAAATGTTTTGTTTTCAATGTGAACAGGCTGCAAAATGTACAGGTTGTACATTGCAAGGTGTTTGTGGAAAAAAAGCTGATACAGCAAATTTGCAAGATGAATTGACTAGCAAAACAATTGAGTTTGCAAATTGTGTTTCGATGTCCGATGAAAATACAAATTTGATTATAGATGCTTTGTTTACAACAATTACGAATGTTAATTTTGATAATAATTCTATAAAAGAATTAACTAGCAAAATTAAAGATAAAACACCTTGTGACAATAATTTTGATATTGCTTCTGTTTGGGTGTGTGATGAAGATGTTAGAAGTTTAAAATCTTTAATACTTTTTGGCTTGAAAGGTATTGCTGCATATGCTCATCATGCAAAAGTTTTGGGCTATAGTGATAGTGAAGTTGATAAATTTTTCTACGAAGCTTTGCAAGGTGTTTCTAAATCACTTTCTGTTGACGAGTTGTTGGCATTGGTTTTAAAAACTGGAGAAATAAATCTCAAGTGCATGGAACTTTTGGATAAGGCTAATACTCAAACATATGGTCATCCTATACCTCAAAAAGTTACTACAGAAATTGAAGCTGGGCCTTTTATTGTTGTTACAGGTCACGATTTGAAAGATTTGGCGTTGTTGTTGGAACAAACAAAAGACAAAGGTATAAATATTTATACTCATGGTGAAATGTTACCTTGTCATTCTTATCCTGAGTTGAAAAAATACTCCCATTTGAAAGGTAATTTTGGTACTGCTTGGCAGAATCAGCAAAAAGAATTCGAAAATTTACCTGCTCCAATTTTGTTTACAACAAATTGTATAATGCCTGTCAAAGAGTCTTATGAAGACAGAGTTTTTACAACTTCTGTTGTTCGTTATCCTAATATTAAACATATAGATGAAAACAAAGACTTTGCTCCAGTGATACAAAAGGCTCTAGACTTGGGTGGTTACAAAGAAAAACAACATTTTACTGGGATTAATGGTGGTAATGTTTTGACTGTTGGTTTTGGACACAATACAGTTTTGTCTGTTGCTGATAAAGTTGTAGAAGCGGTGAAACAAGGTGACCTTAAACACATTTTTCTTGTTGGCGGTTGTGATGGTGCAAAACCTGGAAGAAACTATTATACAGAATTTGTAAAACAAGCACCGAAAGATACTCTTGTTTTAACTTTAGCGTGCGGTAAATTCCGATTTAACGATTTGGATTTGGGTGATATAAACGGCATTCCTAGGCTTCTTGACATGGGACAGTGCAACGATGCTTATTCTGCTATCAAAGTTGCAGTTGAGCTATCTAAAGTTTTTGGTTGCTCAGTAAATGACTTGCCACTTTCTTTGGTTCTTTCTTGGTATGAACAAAAGGCGGTTTGTATATTGTTAACGTTGCTATATTTGGGTATTGAAAATATTAGACTAGGTCCAACTTTGCCAGCGTTTGTTTCTTCAAATGTTTTGAATATATTGGTTGATAAGTTTAAAATTAAGCCTATTTCTACCCCAGAAAAAGATTTGGCTGATATTTTGAATTAATAAAGTTAAGAGCAAAACTGTTTGGATGTTTTGATTAAAAAATACCACTTTATAAGTGGTATTTTTGCTAATCTTCAATTTCTAATGCCCAGCGTTCAAGAATATCTTGTTCTATTCCATCTAAAAATCTTGATGGCTTTGAAAGTACCATCCCTGAAGAATAGTCAAACATATCTATAGGGTAGGTAATATACAAGTACGTTTTTGCACGAGTTGCCGCAACATACATTAGGCGTAGTTCTTCATCTAACTCTTCGTCCGAGTTGAATGAATATACTGACGGAAATCTACCATCAACCGCACCTATGATAAATACTGCTTTCCATTCCAAGCCTTTTGCGCTATGAATAGTTGAAAGTGTTAGGTATTCGTCTTGTTGTGCTCCGTCTTCAACCTCTGATACTGAAGAATCAGGTGGTTCTAATGCAAGGTCGCTCAAAAAATCTTCTAGATTTGTGTATTGTGATGATAGATACAAAAAATGCTCCAAATCTTTTTGTCGTTTTGCATAGTCATCATATTTGTCCATCAAAATAGGTTCGTAATACGCTAGTACGTTTTCGACAATCACAGATGGATTAAGAAGGTTTTTTCTTTGTTGTTCAACCGTATTGAATAGCTTTTTGATGCTATCAGAACTCTTTGCAGGTAGCATTAGTTTGTCAGTATCAATATTTTCTTTGGTCAACATTGGGAGTAATCTCATTGCCGTTTGATTTCCAACTCCGTTGAGCAATAGTAATATTCTGTTAATGCTAATGATATCTAGAGGGTTTAGTATAACCCGTAGATGTGCAATTACATCTTTAACATGAGCAGTTTCAATAAACTTTAGTCCACCAAACTTTCTGTAAGGGATGGCTCGTTTTGCGAGATCTATTTCTAGGTTGTATGTCATTCTTGCACTACGACACAAAACCGCGATTTCATTGAGAGAGATATCGTTTTCTTGTAGTTCCAAAACTCTTTGTGCGACAAATTCTGCTTCTGTTTGCATGTCATTTGTACAGATTAGTGCAGGTATTTCAGGATGTTCTATTGTTGAGAACAATGTCTTTGTATATTTTTCTTTGGCTTTTTTGATTATTTCATTTGTTAATGCGAGGATGTTTTGTGAACTTCTGTAATTTTGTTCTAATTTAATAATTTTTGTGTCAGAGAAAATGTTTGGGAAATCTAAGATGTTTCTAAAGTTTGCTCCTCTGAATGAGTAAATGCTTTGAGAATCATCGCCAACTGCCATTACATTGTTGTGTTCAGATGCGAGTAACTTGATTATATCGGCCTGTAAAGCGTTTGTATCTTGATACTCGTCAATCATTATGTATTTGTATTGGTTTGATAGTTTTTTTCTTATGTCTTCATTTGCTTGTAAAAGTGTGCGCAAATATAATAATAAGTCGTCATAATCCAATAAACTGTTTTTGCGTTTATATGTAATATATTCTTTTGAGATTTCGTTGATTTTTTCTACGCAGTGAGAAAATTGGTTGTATTCTGATGCAATAACTTCTTCTGCCGTCATATTTTTGTTTATTGCTTTTGAGTAGATATCAAGAATAGTGTTTTTTCTAGGGAAACGTTTTTCTTGTTTTTCAACGATTTGACTGCGTATATGATTTACAACATCTTCAGCATCGGCTCTGTCTATGATAGTGAAGTTGTTTTGTAATTCTAATAGGTTTGAATATTTTCTGAGGATATAGTTTGAAAAAGAGTGAAATGTACCTCCTGCCACTTTTTCACAACGTGAGTCTAAAATCATTAC
>JAZSES010000178.1:0-4366 GCA_045531805.1 Candidatus Limenecus sp.
ATAAGAAATTGTTAATTGGCTTATTTGCCACTGTTGCTATTTTTTATGCAGTATTTTTACTTGTGATACCGAATGCAATTAATTTGAATATATTTAAAAAGGATATTCAAAAGATTGTTTTTGATATGGCAAAGCTTGATATTGATTTTGGTAAGGCAAAAATTGTGACAACTCCGACACTAAAAGTCGGTTTGAAAGTTGCAGATTTTCATTTGTGTTATCCTAGCAAAATATCTATCGCAAGCGTTGGCAATGCAGAATTTAAGATTTCGCTCTTACATTTGTTATTGAAAACGTTGCATGTATCCGATATTTCTGTTGACACCCCTGTTTTAAATCTTGTCTATACAAAAGATGGGCAAATCGATTTGGTTAAATATATTCTGCAAGAACTAGAACAACAAAATCCAACTACTGAACAAGCTACTGCTGAATTACCAATAAAAATATCAAACAAACTACCAGTTGTAAAAGTTAAAAACTATAATGTTCGTCTTGTTGATGAGAAAACAAAGGCTAATATTGAAGTTAAAGGCGATAATTTTGTTTTTGATAATGCGGAGATAAATAAACATTTAAGATTGATGACAAATGGCTCAGTATTTTTTAATGAAGGCGAAAATATTACTTATGACGTAAAACTTTCATCTTTTTGGCCTGTAATGGAACAAGCATCTAACCAGTCTGTGCAAGCTGTTGAACTGCCTTATGTTGATTTTATAAATGAATTGGTAAAGTTTAGCCCAAAAACAAATGTAAAAGCTGATTTGAAAATTTATGAAAATGCAGGACAAATTGGTATAAATGGATTAGCTTCTGTTGACAATGTTAGTATTGTTCTTGATGGAAAAAGGTTACCTGATAGTTTTGTTCGTATGCAATCAGCAGGACATAAGACAAATATAAGTTCTGAATTGGCTATAACTACTTCTGAAAAAGCGTTGATAAATGCAAATCTAGAGCACGGTAAAAAGTTAAAGGCTGATGTTAATTTTAAAGCTGAGAAAATTACATTTTCTGCTTTGCAAAAATATTTAGCTGCGTTGTTAAATTCATTCCATATAAAAAATGATATTTTAGATTTCAATGTTGTTGGTTATCTTAGTTCTGATTTTTCTTTAAAAACTGATATGAAAAAACTAGAATCTTCGGGATATTTTAGAGTGTTGGATGGGGATATTTCGCACAAAAAAATCCCTCTTCGTATAAAAAATTTGATTGCAGATTTGGATTTTTCTAACAATAGTTTAAAATTTAAAAAAGCTGGCTTAAGTATCAATGACACTCTAATCTCAATAAAAGGTGGTATTGATTCAAAAGCTAATGCTGATATCGTTGTGACGACAGGCAAAATTAATATTGCTCCATTGTTTAATGCTTTTGCACCTATGGAACTAAAAAATTAATTAGTATTGCAAAGTGGTATTTTGGGAGCGAATGTCTTGGTCAAAGGTAATTTGTCTAAAATAGAGCCTAGTCTTGATGTTTCGTTGAATAATTTTGCATTAAAAGATAAAGCAAATACTTTTTTGTTAACAGATAATTCTACGGTACTAAATTTAAAAGCAAAAGGCTCTTCTTTTGACGGCGAAGTGTTGTTGAACAATGCTGCTTTTAAAATGAGTAATCCTTCTGTTAAGCTCAATTTGCCAATTGCTAAAATTAAAATAAATCCAAACGATATAACTATTATTCCTTTTGATGTAACTATGAATTCTTCTAAAGTTACAGTGTCAGGTAGTATAAAAGATTATTTGAAAAAGATGGATATAAATGTGTTTGCAAATGGTAAAGTTGTTGCAAATGATATAAGAAGTCTTTTGCCCAAAGAGGCTAGAAGTTTTGTATCTGCTAGTGGCGCAATACCTTTAAAGGCTATTTTGTCTGGAAGTGATAAAAAACTTGTCATAAATGCACAAGCTCAAACAAGTGCAAATAATCATTTTTCACCAATAACAATTAAGAAAATGCAAGGTAACGCTGGATTACTAAATGCTGAGCTGACTTATTCTAATGACAATTTGTCTGTTGATGATATTGCATTGTATCAAGTTTCTGGTTCTACATTTGGTGATGATTTTTCATTAAATAAGAAAGGCTCAATTAAAATTGCGGGCTTGTCAGGTGTGATTTCATCTCTATCTGCAGCACAACCTACAATGAAAGTTGTTTTTACAATTCCAGAACAATTGGTGTTGTCTAATATTGCTATGCCAAAGGCTTCACTCGCAGTTAATGGAAGTATAAATATTTTAGGGTCGTTGCTTGCACCGTCTTTTAAGGGCTCTGTGCTTGTTAAAGATGTAAATATTCCAGAACTACTTACTAAAGTTCAAAATGTTGATATTCAATTAAATGGTAATATGGCTTTGGCCAAAGTCCTTAATCTGGATATTAATGGGACATCTATGAATATTGATGCTGAAGCTTCGACTTCTTTTACGAATGTATTTCTTGTTAAAAGTATGAAGCTAATGTGTGATAATTTTGATGTTGATAATTTATTTAAGGCGATGGATAAAATGATGGCAATTATGCCAGCTAGTCCTGCACCAAGTACTTTATCTGCGACATCAACAACATTGGTTGCACCTGTAAAAATATCAAATGGTTCAATTGATATAAAAAACTTCAAGATGAAACAAATTGGTGGTGATTTTATTGCTAAAAATATTACTGGTACATTTTGCCTTGTTAATGACTTATTCAAGTTGTCTAATCTGAAAGCTACAGTTTATGACGGATTGGTTACTGGCCTTGTGACTTATCATCTGGCAACGACTGCAGTTAGTGCAGATGTAAAAGGCAAAGGTGTAAATGCAAACCCTGCGGTAACTGTTTTTGTTGGTTTGAAAGACCAGTTACTTAGTAATGTGGATTTTAATGCTAATGTAAAATTAAAGGGCGCTACCTATGAGCAACAAATGAAATCTCTAAATGGAACTGTTGATTTTTCAATGAAAGATGGTCAAGTTGGTAGCTTGGGTAGGTTTGAAACCTTTTTGAAAGCTGATAACTTATTATCACAAGGCTTTATTTCTACTCAAATTGGCTCGTTAGTCAATAAAGTTGCGCCATACAACACAGGTAAGTTTTCTTATTTGAATGGAGATTTGACTATTACAAATGGAGTGGCAAAGCTAAATTCTATAAAAATGTCTGGGCCTCATATGTCATTGTTGATTACGGGGAATGTAAATGTTTTGTCTATGATTTCATCTATGAATATACTAGGTTCTATATCTCCAGAGATGAACAGTGTCTTAGGGCCTATTACAAATTTGTCTGTGGAAAAATTCGCTGCGTATATTCCTAAGTTTGGGACAAAAATTGCAAGTGCTTTGAACACATACAATGCACCTTTAAAAGAAGCAGAGTTGGCGAAGATACCACCTTTGTCACCAGCTAAGGACGGCATTAAAGCGTTCAAAGTTGTATTGAATGGCAATTTAAACAATCCGCCATCTGCGATTAAAAAGTTCCAGTGGTTGAATACTCCTGAAAAAATACAAGAAGAACAAAAAGTCTTGACCCAAGAAGTCGCTTCTCAATCTCAACCAACATCGCAAAATGTTATCCCTACAACAAAAGAAGCGTTAAAAGAAAGTGTGAAGGGTGCTGTACAAAATCAGCTAGAAAATAACGAAAAGGTTCAAGAGATTAAGCAGAACAAGACTGTAAAAACTCTTACTGGAATATACAACTTCTATAAGCAGGCTCAATAAAAGATAGAATGTTTATATTACAAGAAAACGGGGCTATTTGGCCCCGTTTTCTTTATTATTCTTCAGTTTTATCTTCTACGATTTTCCAGCCTTTGCCGAAATACAATTTGTTGTTTTTTAGTGCGCATATTTCAATAGCATTTTCTTTTTTAGCTATATTAAGAACTTTGTCTACTTTTTCAAAATAAACATTATACGAACTTTTTGAACTAGGGTAATTTTCTGTTATGAAGTTCAAGACATCACTGTAGTTCGTCATTCTATTTATTGTTTGCAAGATAGAGTCAACTTCGTCTATTGTCTTGCAAGCACCTGCGTAGCAGTATAGGCTATATTTGTTAAATGTCATACTATTCTTTCTTTTAATACTTATTTTACTTGGCCACCGTTGGATGCGCTTGATATTTTTTGAATTCGGACTTCCATTTCACGCATTTTTTTGATAGACTCTGCATCTTTTAATATGCTGTCATAATCGTCAATACCCCATGCACCAGAACTACCACTGAAATCATTACCAAATAACCATTCATATATAGCATCGGAGTTATTAAAATTATGCCATTCTCCATCGTGAGCAATCCAGCTATCTCCACCACCTGGTGTTATAAATATATCAGTACCTTCTGCATTAATGATAG
>JAZSES010000154.1:0-3068 GCA_045531805.1 Candidatus Limenecus sp.
AACCAGAACAAAAAGAACGCCAAAAGCAACACAAAGTGCAGATAGAAAACCTAAAAAAAGAAATATCTGTCTTAAAATCATACTTAAAAGAAAATCCACAAGACGAAAATACAAGAAAAAGCATTTTAGATAAAAATGAAAAAATAAAAGAACTTACACAAGAAGTACAAAAATACTACAAAAATGCGACCTTGAAAAATATTATTGAAAAAATCAATGAAAACCAAAAACTCATTGCAAAATACGATAATGAAAAAATAAATGACTTAAATGAAGTTATCAAACATATACGGACACTTGCCGTAATTGTTGAAAATTTCCCTGAAGAAGATGTTATTCAGTATATAGAAATGATGGGTAAAAAAGATGCGCAAAGCAAAAAAGAGTTAAGAGCTTTTATACATAATAAAATATTTGAAAAAATGGATATAGAATATACTGATACTCTTGCAAAATATCTTGATTTCTCAAAAAGCAAATATCTAACCAATTTGATGCAAGAAGATGATGAAGATTTCTGGTCAAGCTTTGAATGGTTATGTCAAGTTTTAGACAACAAATATGCAAAAAATGTAAAAGAAATACTAGATAATGTAGAATCAAACATCAACACAAAGAAAATGTTTAGCTGGCTAAATATAGACTACGACAAATGGGTAACTGTTGACAAAAACTCTTATGTAAAAGTCAATGTTGTAACTGATGTTGAAAAATCTAAGCAAGCTACAATCAAGAATTTGGAAGAAGATTTAAACAGTGAATTATGGAATGATATACCACCTCAAGAATCTGAAAAAATATTTACAGCTATTACAAAAGCCGGCTTTGAATTAAAAAATAATGAAGAAGCAACTTATGATGTCGATGGTTATGCAGACGGAACTCAAATTGTAAAACGTTTATACAAAAATGGTAGTCCAATATCATTTGAGGATACTAACAAAGTAATAAATGCAATAAAATCTGTAATGAATAGAGAAAACTTTTGGAATGAATCCTTGGATGAAACAGAAGAAAGAACACTGGAAGATATTGCAAAAGGTACATTATTAACTCACATTCTAAAAATGAGAGCTAATGAATTCCAAAATGCAACAGCAATGCTAGATAATGAAACAATAACACTTGAAGTGCATAAAAGCGATATGAATGATATTGTACACTCGTTGTTCTTAGGTAACCACGCATCCTGCTGTACTGCAGTGGGTGGTGGTTGCAATAGTTGGAGTGCACCCGTCTATGTTACACACAAATGCATTTCAAGCATTGAAGTAATGGATGGCAAAAATTTTGTTGGCAATACTATGTGTTTTATAGCGGATGTTGATGGTGAACTATCTTTGGTGCTTGATAACATTGAACTTAACACAAAATATCAATACAATGACAAGATTAAAAATGCAATAATAGAATATGCCAAAAAACTTTGCCAAGAAATTGGTAGACCCGACCTAAAAATATACGCTGGTCCAAATAGACACAAGGTAAACCTAGAAGAATATGAATTTAAAAAGCATAAAATGCACATAAAAGGGTATAGTGGTGAAGAAGTTCTTATAGACTCAATAGGTTCAATAAAAATATCTCCTGACACAAAGCCAAGTGATGTAAAATTATATAAAATTAGATAGAAAGATATCCATCTAATCGTTTTACAATACAAAAAAAAGTATTATAATAACTTGGTCAATATATAGAGGATAGAATTATGAATAAACTATGGGAAAAATATGCAAATGTACTTGTTGACTACTCAACAAAAGTAAAAAAAGGTGATTTGGTAATAATTCGAGCAACAAGCCATGAAGCTCAACCGTTGGTAAAAGAAATATACAAACAAGTTTTACTTAGAGGCGCAAATCCTGTTGTAAAAACTGCAATGGATGGTTTGGGAGAAACTTTTATCAAGTACGCAAATGACGAACAACTAGCCTACATTGACCCAATGACAGAAATCGAGTATGAAAAAGCTGATGTACTAATTTCTATTGGTGCACCAACAAATACAAAAACAATGGCAAAAGCTGATTCAAAAAAAATGGCACAACGTTCAGCTGCAACTCGTGAACTTTCAAATAAAATGTTGCAGCGCTCAGCAGAAGGCAAGCTAAAATGGGTTATTGCTGACTTTCCAACAAATGCGCTTGCCCAAGAAGCAAAAATGTCACTCGATGATTACACCGAATTTTTGATAAATTCTTGTTATTTACATGTAGACAACCCTATTGAAAAATGGGAAGAAATAGACAGAGAACAACAAAGAATTGCTGATTACTTGAACAACACTACAAAATTACACATAATTGGTGAAGATACAGACATTACATTCGATACAACAGGCAGAAAATGGTTAAATTGCTCAGGACAATGTAACTTCCCTGATGGTGAAATTTACACTTCACCAATCGAAGATAGTGCTAATGGTACTATTTACTTTGACTTTCCTCAGATTTACAGAGGTAATGAATCACAAAAAGTTAGAGTTCGTTTAGAAAATGGTAAAGTTGTAGAAGCTTCTGCAGAAAAAGGTGAAGAATACTTCCTCGATATGATTAATATGGATGAAGGTGCTCGATTTGTCGGAGAGATCGCTATTGGTACAAATTATATGATACAAGAAATTACAGGCAATATTTTGTTTGACGAAAAAATCGGTGGATCTATACACATGGCACTAGGTGCGTCATATCCAGAAGCTGGTGGCAAAAATGTATCAGGATTACACTGGGATTTGATTAAAAATATGAAAAATGGTGGTGAAATATACGCCGACGACAAGCTTATTTACAAAGACGGTAAATTTGTTATCTAATCTAGTGTCGCAATTGCTGCCGGCTCAACGCAGCCAGCAATTACTCACCTTTGACTTCTTTTGCCGAAATCTTTGATTTCGTGCAAAATGTCTTCACTATGTGAACAAAACGCCTCTCAGCTCTGCAGACAGGTTCACTCATTTCGTCTGCGACTCAATGGTTCACTTTGTCAAAAATTCGTTCACATATATTTTATACGACACACAAAAACTTCGTTTTTGCTTTGACCTCTCAACAAACGTGACATTTAGTCAC
>JAZSES010000316.1:0-6084 GCA_045531805.1 Candidatus Limenecus sp.
AGCATATCATTGATTTTTTCATAATATGAATCGATACTAATCATAGACTGATTGTGCTCATCACTGAGAGTACCTTCAGTAAGTGCCACGGTAAAATACTTTATGAAATTCTTCAACTCTGAACTGTACAAAGTAAGATAATTATCCAATTGAGAAACTTTTGAAAATTCATTCATTTCATCTTTGGATAAAAAATATAACTTTGATGGTAATATTGCTGGAGTGTTAAAGTTGTAATTAGCCACGATTTTGCCATCTTTTAGCAAAAATCCGTCTTTTATTTCCCCATCTTTAAATTTTGAATTATTGTCTGTAACTAAAATTTTTATTAAAGAACCGTGTGACAAACTGTCAAATTTGCTAAAATTAATTTTTAAGTTATCATCGCCCTGATTTTTGAATGTATAAGAAGTTTGACCTTTTACTACATCATAATTTGTGTATCTATTTTTTAATTTTGTTTGAGTAGACTGTGGTATTTTGTCTAAAATTTCATTTAAAAAATTCAAGTCTTTTTCTATATCAAAAACACTATTCCTTGTTTTATTCGGTAAAATACCATCTTCTGCTAAAAGATTTGTATTTTGGTTTTTGACAACAAAAAGACGCAATTTTAGCATTTGTTCATCCAGTGTTTTTAAAACTTCTTTAAAACCAGTTTCATTTAAAATTTTATAAAGTTCTCCACCTGTATAATATGAAAATCTTGAAGGCAATGCATTTGTATTTTGAGGATTATAGCCTTTAACAAGACGGGCATTGGTTATTAGCCATCCATCAATGATTTCATTGGCTGCATTACGTTTTGTAATTCGTAAACATTTTGGATTGTTCTTTAAATTACATTCCTCAATTGAAAAATTGCAACCATCTCCAAGTACGTTCTTTAAAGTTATGCCATTCATTGTATTAAAGTTTTTATATTCGGCAACCAAACTCTTTACGCCGTTTGGGGTTTTCTTATTGAGAATATTTTTTATTATATTGTATGCATCACAGATACCCAAAACATTTTCATTTGTTTCTTTGTCCAAAATGCCAGTAGGAACATAATTGTCAAATGTAAATGAGTTGGATTTAAAAGATATGCAATTATTTTGTTGCTTATTTTTTAATAAAATATTGTTTCGGCTATTAAAATTTTTATAAATTTCTAAGTTAATCATATTGGTATAAAACTCCTAAAAAAAATATTTGCTATCTGTAACAAATATTTTTTATCCTCTAGATAGCTAACAAAAAGAGTAATTTAAATAAAAAATAAAATGCTATAGCATTTTCATTAAACAGGAGTTGAAAATGAAAACAAAAAAAATTATTACTGCAATTTTGTTAGGTTGTACAATTGGATTAGGTTTTTATATTTATAATTTGCTTACGTATAAGTACATAAATATCGAATTTGGTGAAATGCGTCCAATTCACGAGAAAGTAAATATCTTTTATAAAGGTATTAAAATTGGTTATGTACGTAAATTTGAAATTGCTCATCACGGACAAAGCACAATTGCAAAAAGTGTGATTACTCATAAAACATTAATGCTACCTGTGAACACCATTGCTAAGCTAAAAAAAGAAAAGAAACACAAAAAAGAGTATGATTTTATTGAGCTTACTTATCCTGAAAATCCATCTCATATCTTGTTATCGAATGGTTCGTATATTAGTGGAAAATCGACAGTAGATGTAGATACATATATGGCAAATCAAGATGCCGATGACATTGAGAAAATAAAACAAAATCTTCTCCAAAGTACAGAAGAATTGGAAACTGTATTAAGTTCGCTAAGTGAATTGTTTGTAACATTGGATGATATTGCCAAGGAAAACAAAAAAAATATATCAGTATCTACCAGAAATCTGTCAGAAACAACAAAAAATATAAATCAACTTACATCCAAAGTTAATAAATCTCTAAACCAACAACAACTAGACAATTCTGTATCGAATATTAATAGCACATTAGAAAATCTTTCAAAAACAACTCTAACTGTAGACCAAGTAACACAAAGCCTAAACACAACAGTGTCAAATGTTGGAGAGACAACTATTCCTCAAGTTCAATCGACTTTGTACAGGACAGAATGTCTTGTTGCAAATGTAAATGAAATTACATGTGGTATAAAAGAAACACTCAAAAAACGTTTTGGCGGACTTAGAATATTATTCGGACAAGTTATACAAAAATAATCTTGTTTCACAATTTTCTTTGAGCGATAATCTAGAGATAATTTAGACTTGAAAGGGACTGCATCAATGAAATTAACTACTACCAATTTTTCATTTCAACCTAACAAACCAACCCAACCTGCTCAAAGAAAGAATGATTTTTTACAAAACTTTCATACTAAAGTAAAAAATTCTGCAGATATGACAGATACAATCGTTGTACCAAGAACTATTTTTAAAGGGTATTTGGGAATTATGACAGGAACAACTCTTGCGACTCTCGGTACTTTTGTAAATAAAAAACTACCCAAAGTATCCAAAACTCTTTCTATTAGTGGATTACTCTTATCGCTTTATGGCACATTTTCTTTTGTAAGGCCATATATAATAAAAAATGCTAAAGGTGTAGAAACTAAAAAATAAAAGACCATAAAATATGGTCTTTTTTACAAATACCTAATTTAAATTAACAAATCTAATATTTTTCTTTCAACATTTTTTTTGTCTTGTGGATACCTATCATCAACAAATTCACAAATCATTTCACTAATAAAATTTGGCTTTACTGATTTTTCCACCAAAGAACCAATTCTGGTTGAAATCGGTTTTTGCACTAATATTTGGTCATTTTCATCTACAATAACGCCATATCTACTGTAATTTCGCATTCCATTCCAGTTAAAATTCTTGTTATATTCTACATATCTATACGTTTTATTATCTTGAATTTCATCCATCCTATCTAATGCAAACAAAACTTGTCTGTTATTGTACAAAGAATCTTCTGAAAGTCGTTCTCTTAATTCTTTTGTATTTTCAAAATTTCCTTTGAAGTTAACATTGTTTGATATCTGTTTATTTATTATCATATTTTTTCCCTTTTAGCTTATTTAAAATTTTTTCAAAAAAAGTGTCATGAAATTTTAGTGATAAAAGTCTGTTTAGATTTATATTTTTAGATGAATTTACTGGTTTATACTCAAAATAATTCCCTAATTGTGCGCAAACTTTTTGGAAAGTTTCTTTTTCTTGAATCATAAAGCCATTATCTTGTTCTTTAAAACCCAAATGATAATAAAATGAACGGCAATTTTTTCCCCTAGGTTCACAATTTACAGGTGTTAACTTTATACAGTCACTGTTATTATCTTTTGCTGTTTGGAAAAGATTTCTTATCAATGCTTTTCCAACAAAAGGCGTATCTATATTAGGTTTTGTTCTCCATTTTACTAAATATGAAAGAAAGACGCCGCGTTGACCTTCACTATAAGTCATAATACCGCAAGGTCGGTTGTTCGAAACTGCAAGAATAGTCTCTTGAGCTTCAAGCCTACTGACAGCCTTCACAATTAAATTTTTCCAATTTCTAAATCCGTCATAATCATTTAAGCCTGGATACATTTTTCTCAAGTTTATACGTTTTGCCATTTTCTTTAAAAATGATTTGTCGGAACTATCTAGTGAATATAGTTGCAAATGTTCTACGCCAGACTTTAGAGGAACAATTACGTTCGCAATATGCCTA
The DNA here is from genome assembly GCA_045531805.1 of Candidatus Limenecus sp. Lineage (GTDB taxonomy): Bacteria > Cyanobacteriota > Vampirovibrionia > Gastranaerophilales > Gastranaerophilaceae > Limenecus. Next base: position 3,695 of record JAZSES010000316.1, read on the forward strand.
GCTTTGAATGATGTGTTATTTGTTTGCGGTCGTGTGTAATTTGTTTTTATTTGCATATCTGTTTTAAATCTCTGAATTTAGAATTTTGCCATAAACATAATAAGAGAACAATAACTTTAACAAATCTTTATAAATATTATGCTCAAGCATAATGATTTAGTAAGAAAAATTTTTTATATTACAAAAATGAATGTCGTAAACAAATTATTAAAAATAAAATACAACAATGAAACACTCCATTATGATAAATGGACAGAAAGTAAAAAATTTTCAGCTCTTAATAGTGGGTATTTGAAACAATGGGTAGCTGATGTAGTTCCTTTTGAGCTACTTAACCGTTCACTGAAACAGAGTATTTCTTCAATAATGACACTTTGTGAATGTGATAATTTTTATAAATATTTTCCAGATAACGTAAAAACGCCAAATTATGGTGACAAATGGGGTCGTCTAGCTAATTATATAGAAATAAACAATCGTGCAATTGCAGAAATGACTAATGAAAAATGTAGAAATGGTATCTATAGCGCAATAAAGATGTTACCTGCAATACCGCCATCAGCAAAAAGCTGGGCAAACTGCATAATATTATCCCAGATATGGCCAAATATTTACGGAGATGGCTACAACAAAGAACCTTGGGAAGAAAATTCAATATATGGAATAAAACTAAATGCTGGCTATAGTGAAAACATAATAGACTTTGGTATTGCAGATAAAATTTCACCAGATGAACAATTCAAGGTTTTTAATGATTTAGCTCATTTTAGAGGAATAAAAACAGGTTTTCGAACAATTATATCAGAAGACCAACTCAAAATTGCACGACCATACAAAGAAGATGAGTTGTTTCGTTGGCACAATCCAGAACATGTTGAATTATATATTCAAGAAATGGTTAAAGTTGTAAACACTGGATTTGAAGCAATTTTTGTGGATTCAGCAAAGCATATAGGTGGATATGATTGTGAAAATTATACTGGTGTTGGTGCGCTTCCTGAATATCATCAAATGCAATATATTACAAATGAAATTAGGACAAGAAGTGGAAAAACAACCTTGAGCTTTGTAGGTGAAAAAAGTTCAGATGATTTTGAACGCTACAGATTATTAGGCCTCAATGCTGGCACCGCTTTTGTGTCAGTTGACGATATAGAAAATGTAAAATATTGGTCAGAAAAACTCAAATATTCAAGAGATTATGCCCCAGGCGTAGAAGTTTCCAATGACAATACAGAAGGTGGTAATTCTTATGAAGTACGTCTTGAAAGAATCAGAAATTGTCTATTTGGCTTTGAGCTGGCAAGTGATAAATTACCGAGTTTTATGCAGATGGAAGACTTGTTTCCTCTTAGATATGATACAAACACTCATCACCTTATGATGACAAATCCGTCTTATTCAATAGATGGTTCGCCACAAAGCCATTGGGAAAATCTATTTACAAAAGATGATGGAAAAAACTATAACAAAATGGTCGGTGAAATTTTTGCACACGCACTACACTTGTAAAAAAAGACCGCTCATCTTTTAAGAGAACGGTCTTTTTATGGGTTGTGTATGTAAGTGAGCTATTGTTTATGAAAAGACTTTGAATGTTTTTTCAATGTTTTTATCCATTACTTTTTTAACTGAATCCATTTCTGATTCACACGCTTTTTGTTGCGCTTCTACTTGTTGCAAATCCATTTGTAGTCTTTTTTCCTTTACTTGCAACGCTGCTGTTTTTGTTCTGTATTCTGCATCAGCTGCTGCATCATCTGCCGTGTTGTATGTTACAGCAAATGCTGTACCATTAAATGCATCAACTTCTTCTGAACGATCTGCTTTTAATATCTTAAGTGTTCCATTCTGCAACCCTTGCAACAATTGAGGTGCAGTATAGTCGTTGGAACCATTATTTTTCCAATCATGCCAACCTGATTCTTGATCATATTCTTGCAATATTAACCCACTAACAAGTTGTAGTTCAGATGCTGACAATTCTTTCATTTGTGAATTATCACCTTGATCAATGTATTTTAAAGTTTGGTTAGAAAGTTTTGCTGAATATTCTCTAGCTACTTCTTCTGTTTGCATTGCTAACATCATTTCGGCGTTAGTAATTTGTTGTGCCCTAAATTCCAAATCGCTTTTTCTAGCTGTTAACAATAATAATCTTGCTTGTGACGCTGCGAAACCCATTTTTCTTGCTCCTTACATACTTGATTTGTTTTATTTCTTACTTACACTTATATAAAAACAATATACAAAAGCGATATTCAGTATTTACAAAAGTTGTTACAAAAGTTAACAAAAATAACAATAACATTACAAATCAAAGCTTTTCGTTGAAAATAATTAATGATAGAATACCGTGCCGGTATAGATATCGGTTCAACAACTGTAAA
>JAZSES010000357.1:0-6773 GCA_045531805.1 Candidatus Limenecus sp.
TTAATCTAATCTAGTATCGCAATTGCTGCCGGCTCAACGCAGCCAGCAATTACTCACCTTTGACTTCTTTTGCCGAAATCTTTGATTTCGTGCAAAATGTCTTCACTATGTGAACAAAAGGCCACTCCAAAAATTCGTTCACGTCACTTTGTTCCTTATCACGAATTTTTCTCAGACACTTATACAGCATAATGCACACAGCAAAAACATTTAATTAGTTTAAAACACATAAACTTATAATAAAAACACAGCACTTAATTCTTTAATTTTTATAAATCAACAGTATAAGACACCAACAAATATTTCAAATACACGTACACTCAAAAGTTTTGATAATATAATTTAACATTTATTAATAAAATGTCAATATTTAGAATTCAAGGACATTAACAAACTATGAACAACAATATATCATTCAAATCAAACATAAAATTTATCACAAGCCAAGAGTTTCATAAAAACAAAAACAAAGGTTATTACATTGGCTATCAACACTATTGTCCAAACATACTAAAAGCTGACAAATTTTTCTCTACAGAAATACGAACTTGCACTGGTGGAGGTATAATTGACAAAAATGGAGAGGCAATTGGATTTCATATTTGGGACGATAAAAAAAACAGTCATAATTTCCACGAGATAATTGCTAAAATGTTTCGTTATATTAACAATCCCGAAAGAGGTTTATTGATTGGCAGTAAAGACTTAAAAAGCAATCCATATTCTCTCAAGTTATTTAAAAAATTCAAAGAAAGATTTTCCCAACGCATAGAGAACCTAAGCCTTTTTGAAAAACATAAATATCCAAAATCTGAGACAAACTACGCTTATTCAAAAAATGATGACACTTGGTTAATTTGCACAAATTATATAACTAAAGACAATAATTTTAAAAACATAAAAAGTATAGATGATTTAAAAGAAGCATTTGAAACAATAAAAATTGCAAAAGGAGACAAATTATTTATTGGCAAAAAAGAAATAACCCCAAAAGAAAGTCCTGAATTTTTTGAAAAATAAAAGTGTAGATAAACATCTACACTTTTACAATTTTCTATATCATTCAATTACAGAAACACAAATTATATATCCGCTGTACAACAAGGGCATTTTGTTGCCTTAATATCAATTGTAGAAAAACATCTAGGACAAGATTTTGTTGTAACAGCTTCTTCCTCTTTACATTCTTTTACAGCAGTTGCTTTTAGTTTATTGATAAATTTGATAAGCAAGAAAACAGCAAACGCAACAAATATAAAGCTAATCAAGGTATTAATAAATAGACCATAATTGATTGTTACTGCACCAGCAGCCTTTGCAGCTTCTAGTGATGGATAATGTGTGATTTGACCATTATAGTCGGGCAAAGTTAAGTACATATTTGAAAAATCCACCTTACCCATCAACCAACCCATAGGTGGCATAATAATATCTTTTACCATTGAATCAACAATCTTTCCAAATGCCGCACCGATAATGATACCAACTGCCATATCAATAACATTACCCTTAATGGCAAACGTCTTAAATTCATTAAAATTTCTTTTCAAAAATCCCAACATAATAACACCTTTCTACTTCATTATATTCTCAAGACCATATATAAAGTCTTTGTTCTTAGCAACATGCTTAACAGCAAGTTTAACACCAGCCATATAACATTGTCTATCCATAGAATCATGTCTAATTTTAAATACTTGGCCTGAAGCACCAAATATAACTTCTTGTGATGCTATATAGCCAGGCATTCTAACTGAATGAATACGAATATCAGAATAAGATTTGCCACCACGTGAACCGTCAATAGTTTCAGTTTCTTCGCAATTCCCTTTTTCGAAAGTCATTTTACCAGTCTCTGACATCATTAGTGCAGTTTTTATCGCAGTCCCTGATGGGGCATCTTTCTTTTGATTATGATGCAATTCAATAATTTCTGCATTATCAAAATATTTTGCAGCTTGCTGAGCAAACATCATCATTAAAACAGCGCCTGTTGAAAAATTTGGAGCAATCAAACACCCCAAACCTTTTTGACTAGACAAATTTCTCAAGTCATCAATTTGCTCATCAGTAAGACCAGTTGTGCCAATTACAGGGCTAACTCCAGACTCTAAACAAATTTTTGCGTTCTCATAAACAAATTTTGGCTGAGTAAAATCAACAATAACATCTGGTTTATGAAGCATAATAGCTGATTTTAAATCGCCAACAATTCTAACCTCTGACTTAGTACAAACCATCTGATCAATTTGATTTATATCAACAGCACAAACCAGTTCCAACTCGCTATCATCACAAACCGCTTTCACAACCTCTTGTCCCATTTTCCCCATTGCGCCAACAACACCAACTCTTACCATATAAAAAGCCTTTCTTTTAACTAAATATTCAAAAAGATACTACAAAAATAGATTTTTGATATTACCCTATAGAATTCAAATAGAAGTAAAATTATAATTCTACTCTAAAATATGATAATATAAACATATGAACCAAGATTTCTTACAGACCGAAAATTTAAACAAACTTCAACAATTTTATCAAGAATCTAATAATTCAATTTGCTTTGTTGAAGGTGAAAGTGGTTTTTTCAAATCGATACTAGTAAAAAACTCAGTGTTAAATGTGCCAAACGAATATTTAACCCTGAGTATTAAATGTTTTGAAAGCACAACTTTAGATGATATTTTTCTAAACATATTTGAAGAAATAAAGAAACAAGCCCAACTAAATAAACTTTCATTCAAAAAAATAGAAACAAATTCATTTGCACTTAGAATCAACAATTACCTAAAACAATTATCAACAAACACTATTATAATAATAGACTCTCTTCAGAATATTTTTAGCAAAACAAATACAAAAGAAAAAGAAGAAATTATTAGATTTATTGCACACCTGAACTCAATGAATAAATTTAAACTTGTACTAATATCCACAAGTTTCCCAGATTACATAATTGATAAAATAAATGCAAAAGGCAACCAAATAACAAGAATTAAAATAGAAGCTCTTACAAATAAACAAATCGAAACATTTTTGAAAAATGAAAAGATTGAGGTTGAACATTCAGCTCTAAACAAATTCCAAGAATTAACTCACGGAAACAATCTGTGTGTAAATATCTGTTCAACAATAATGTCAACACTAAAAACTAATCTTTCAACATTTATACAAGATTATGAAAATAAATACAGTACAAAAAGTTTAAAATTTGAAGAATACGTAATTCAAAAGCTTCTAACTTTTGTCCCAGAAAAACAATTAGAATCTTTAGAAATTTTGTCTTGCTACAATGGTGGATTGCCAGAATCATTCCTCATCCAAAATAATTTTTTCACAAAAGAACAACTTGCATACTTGATTGAAAAAAATATTCTAAGCCAAGAGTATTCTTTAACTTTCATAAAAAGAGAGATAAAAAAATACATACAAAAAAATATAACATACCTTGAAAAAAACAAAATACATACTTATTGGAAGGAATTTTATACCTCACAACTTCCATTAAAACCAAATGAAAGAACAGCAAAACTTTCAAGGAATACAATGCGAGCTCAAATTGAATACCACACAGCACAAATAAACATATTACAAAATGACATTCAGCCAAAACAAAATATGTCACTACTAAGTTACTTGAATAGCAATTTAACAGACTGGAATTTTTCAAATAAAGACACCGAAAACAAACAAAAAGAAAAATCTAGACCAGTACCACCAGAAAACAATAAAAACAGATACTCAATGCCTAAAAATTTAGAGAAATACGAACTAACAAAAGACGAACTAGCTTTACTTTCAACAAAAGTAGAACTTAACACATTCAAACAAACATCGTTTAATCTATCAAGAACAACAGAACAACTAGAAGAAAAACAACAAGAAGTAAAAACACTTGAAGAAATACTATCTTCAGTTAATGAACTGACAAAAATTCATGACTTTGAAACAGCAACAATATTACTACAAAAAGCACTGGAACTAAAAACAGACAAATCATTCTCTGAATTACACCCACAAATACTCGCCGAACTTGCCTATTGTTACAAAAAAATAAACAAGACTACTGAAGCAATAGATTTTTATAACCAACTTTCAGATCTTTATTTAGACAAAAAGAATATAGACAAGTCAAATGAAACCAAACTTCAGATTGCTAAAATACACAAAGAAACCTACAAGTTTAATCACGCAAAAATAATTTATGAAAAATTCACCAATAAAAAAGTTGCAGCAAATGACAAAGTTTTACTCATTGCATATGCAGAACTTGCAGAGATAGAAGATGATGCGGCAAACACAGAAAAAGCAATAGAATTGTATAAAAAAGCATTCAATATAGCAACTACAATTGATAATACAGACGAAATAGAAGATTTACTATCAAAAGCGTACTTCAAATATGCATTAATTGCTGATGATATGCACAAAACCGAAACAGCAATGGACTACTACCAAAAATGCATAAATATTTCAAAACACCCAACAGTATTTCTATCTGCAGCATATACAAATCTTGCAGAAATAATGGTTGAAACTGACAACCTAAAATTGGCGATAGAATATTATAAAAAAGGACTCAAAAACGACATAAATCTGACCAACCACGAAGGAATATATTACATTTGCCAAAAACTTGCCAAAATAGATAACAATAATTTAGATTGGCAAATAAAAGCACTCTCTGCAGCTAAGAGAACAAAAGACAATGCTTACATAACAGAGGCATACATTGAACTTGGCAAATGCTATGAGCAAACAAACAATTTTGAAAAAGCACTTAAATCATACTTAAATGCAGACAAACACTGCGATTACAGCATAAATAATATAGAATCACCAAAAGAATTTATTGAAAAAACAAAAAAACAGCTTCCGAAACAAACAATAGACAAACTATACAGAGAAATGGCAAAACATGAATAAGCAAAACATAGAAATATTAGAAAAAAATCTAAATATAACAATAACCAAACAGGTAAACGAAATTTTTGAAAATTTTTCACAACTTTTCAAAATATATAACACGCACACAAATCTTATAAGCAAAAATGATGAAAAAAATTTGTTTGAAAAACACATATACGATTCTTTAGCTCTAAACTTATTTTTAGAAAAATACCAACAACAAGAGAATACAACAATTCTTGATATCGGCACAGGTGGTGGATTTCCATCTATACCACTAGCTATTTACTATAAAGATTTAAAAATTACACCACTAGACTCAATAGCAAAAAAAATTGGATTTGTAGAATTAGTACAAAAAGAATTAAGATTGGAAAATCTTACGCCGATATGCAAAAGAGTCGAAGATTTACCAACAACTTATAAAGAAAGTTTTGACATTGTGACCTCACGAGCAGTAGCATCACTAAATACGCTCTTAGAATACACTATTCCTTATTTAAAAGTTGGTGGATATTTTGTTGCATATAAATCAAAAAATGTTGATGAAGAAATTAAAATGGCACAAAATGCATTTGAAAAACTAAACGCACAAATAGTTGATAGAATAGAATACAAACTACCGTTGGAAGAAGATTATTTTAGAGAACTACTTATAATAAAAAAATTCCAAGCAACACCAAAGATATACCCAAGAAAATCAGGACAGGCAAAGAAAAACCCATTATAATTTTTTGTAACAATTACTTAATAATTCAATAACAAAAAAGCAATTATTTACCCCGTATATACTTTATATATACAAGAGTATAATCACGAGGATAAAAATGGGCTTAACTGTCACAAAAACTGAAACAGGATTTACCGTCACAAAAGGTGGCGAATCTTACAGTGTAACCGATAAAAACGGAAACGGTGTAATAGACAGCAAAGACGTCTGGACTCTAGGTGGCAAAGAACCATTATCTGAAAAAGAACTATGGGAAGCTTCTGGTTTATCCTTAGGTACAAAAGAAGATATGACATCAGAAGAAGTTGCTCAATATAGTAAATTTAAAGAACAACTAGAAGCGATGAAAAAACAAGAGACTCAACAACAATTACAACAAAAACCGAAAAAACAAACTTTTTGGAATAAATTATCAAATATTGCGACAACTGCACTACCAATTTTGTCACTAGGTTCAATGTTCATAGGAATAGGCTCATCTTGGTCACTAAACAGTAGTTCTGCAGACAAAGCAATCAAATGGAATAATATAGCAAATATGCTCTCTATGGTCTCAATGACACTAGCTGGCTTTAATGGCTTGAAAAATATGCAACAAGATTTTTCATTTATGCCCCAAATGAACTCATATACACAAATGCCTGACTATTCAATGTATGCTAATACTTTGACAGAAAAAATTGAAGCCTACAACAAACAACAAGAAGAAAACGAAATAAAACAAAAAGAAGCAATTGCAAAAGCAAATAATGACAAAGCAAGAGAAATGATAGAACAACTTGCAACAGCAGACAATACAGTAATAAATGAACAAAACAAAAATGTTTTGGAAGCTCTAAGAGATATCGATGGTGTAAAAACATATACAGAAGAAGAGCTTGCAACAGCAAACCAAATTAAAACAACACCAAGAATCCCTGTGACTCACATCGATGTAAAAGATTCTGGTGATAAAACAAAAATGACAAAAGCATTTGCACAAAAGCTTGAAAATTTACTTGCTAAATATGATAAAGCAGAAGGTGACAACAAAGAAAAAGTAATGTCAGAAAAAGAATATACAGCAATTAAAACATTATTGGCTCAATCAAAATTAAACGAAACGCAAATTAACACTCTAAAAGAATTATAT
>JAZSES010000212.1:0-1624 GCA_045531805.1 Candidatus Limenecus sp.
ATTGGGGCCTTGATATTGGTTTGTTGCTTCAACTTTGTAGATTTGCATAAGGTCATAGTTGGTGCCATCAACCTTAGTGAAACGAACAGAGTCAAGGTAATAAACAGAGCCAATGCCGTAAGAGCCGATAGCAATTGAGAAATCAACATCATCGTTCATAATTGCATAAAGAGGACTCTGATTTAATTCGCTTGGGTCAGTTGCATCAGCAGCTGCTGTATCATAAATGTATAAATTTGTTTCATAGAATACCCATTTGCCAGTTAAATCGTCAGAGGTTTTCTTTTCACCGAACATAGAGTATGTTTTTAAATTTGCGCCGTCCCATTTAATACCATTAAATGCAATTGAAGAATTCTCTGTTCTATCAGTACGGAACACAGGTTGAATATAACTCTGACCGCCTGTTGAAGGGGTTTTAACATATACCCAGAAGGATACTGTGTACCAACCTGCAGCATCAACAACGGCTTGTGCCTGTGAGTTGGGAATCAATTTTACGCCGTTATGGTCAGCTGTGCCGCCGGAGAACTTGATTACATTACCAACCTTTTTGCCTGTGGGTGTTAATGAAGGAACACCTTCGCCAACAAGGGCATTTTCAGCAACATAAGTAATGTTACCGCCTACTGTGTCAACCAAGTTAACATCAGTTTCGTTTTCAAAGTCAACATAAGAATATTGACCTTCAACTGTCTCTGTCTGAGAAGGATTAGGTGTGATTTGTTCTACTTCAAAGGTCAAATCGTCAACCAAGTAGCTATATAACTTGGGATTTTCATCAGTTGTGCCCTGATATCCGCCAGAAATATTACCAGACAAACGAACACGTAAGGGTGAGAATTCAGCGCTTGCGTTAAGATTGCCAAGGAAAGAATCCATAAGCTCAGGAGTAACACCCCAAGACCTCATAGAAAATTCAAAATACTGCCAATCCTTTGTTAAGGTTATAGGTTGACTCTTGCGCTGAAGCTGATTACTTTGCGCATTAATCCACCACTCGAACATTACATTAGTCGTTAAGGTAGTAATGCCGTCATTAGCAACATCAGCGGGGTCAAGACGAGCCCAGAAACCTAGTGTATAGTTAGCAGAACCAGTACCAAAATAGCCTGCATCTTTATCAATTAATATATGTCTTCTAAGGTCAAACAAAATACCTTGGTCAGCATTTGATTTTGTAGGAGCAAGCTTAAGCACATCAGAAGCTTCCTTATTAGCATCACCAGCATCTGCAACAGAAGAAATAGTTGCTGCGCCTTGATTTGCATAGGTACCGTCAACTGAAGTACCGTCAAATGCATAAGGTGCTAAATTGTTTGCAAAAGAACCTTCGAACTTTGCAACAAGAACCTTGTCACCATAAGAATAAACGGTAGCATCAGTAGTAACTAAGGTGTTTGCACGATAAATGCTTTCACCTGTGTACCAACCTAAGAAAGTGTAACCATCGTTTGCAGTAGCTTTTGCGGTGTATAAACCATCAACGTCAGCATAATACCAAACGTTACCGCCAACAACTGTATCGCAGTAAATGTCCTTTGCAGGAGCTGCATTGTTAACTACTTTATCGGAGAAGAGAATGTTTTTATGTATGTTTATATCTGCTGTTACCCAGCCACCG
>JAZSES010000291.1:0-12976 GCA_045531805.1 Candidatus Limenecus sp.
AACAAAAAAGAGGGTTTTTACACCCTCTTTTTGTTTTATAAGTCCTAGATTAGACCCAACATTTTTTTGTACCAGCTAAACGTTTCAAGTTCTAGTCCATTAAATGTTGTTTTCATACATTGTTTTTTTAGGTATGAGTCAAACTCATCATTGAATTTTGATTTAATTTCTTTAGTTTCATTTGATGCAGTGTTTGTAGTCATTTGGCCCCCTTTATTAGATTGTGAAAGTATATATATGAAATCAGTCCTATGACCTTATTGAGTTTTATTATATCATATTTAATTTGTTAGTGCTACACATATAAAACATAAAATGGTAAATTTTTGCTACTGAAAGCAAAAAGATAAAGTTTTGTATCGTTACAATACTTAACGCTTTTGTTTGTGTAATAGTCTAGACTGTTAAGTTTGAGTAATTGCTGGCTGCGTTGAGCCGGCAGCAATTGCGATACTAGATTAGATTTCAAGATATTTTCGTTTTATAGTCCTTGCTATATCTCCAGGAGGGTGTATTCTGTCACCAGTTGGCAAATCTCCATATTTTTCACTAATCCTATTTATGAGATTTTTTTTGTGATTATCATTTTCAAAGAATAATTTTGCATAAACACTCACACCATCCTTGACGATTGGTTCGGTTGAATCATTAAATATGTTTCCATATTTATTTAGATACGCACGGTGGGCTATTGCGTTCATTCCTAGAAATTCCAGTTCTTCTTGAATTGAGCTTTCTCCATCATTGTCTTTTGCGTGACCTGCTTCGTGTAGTATGGCTTCACTTATTGCGAGTACAACTCCAAAATCATTTGTATTTTTGTATCTGTTGTTAATTGTTACTATATTTTTTCCAAAATCATATTGTGCGTGAATATTTGATTCTGTTGTTTGGTCAAATATGATACGGATGTTTTGTTTTTGTATAAAATGTACAGCTTCCGCTCCAGTTCTGAATGGAACATTTATACCAATGTTTTTTAAGTATTCAACATCGTCTTTTGAAAATTGTAAGTCGTGTAATTCTGCGATTGCCGCAACAATTGCTTTGTCTTTTAACCAAGGCATATTTTTAGTTAGTTCAGCCATTGATATTTTTTGTTGGTTAATTGGGTTAGATGTTTTATTTTTCCAGTCATGTTTTGAAACAGCTGGAGATAGTTTGTTAAAAACAGGTGATATTGGAACAATTGGTGTCATTTTTTTCTCTTTTTGGGGTTAGTTTTCACTGTCATAGGTAATAGTGTATTGTGGGCTAATTGCCAACCATCTGAAAGCTTCAGAACCTTCTGTTTCTGGCAAATCAGAAACAAATGTTCCTCCGTATCTTCCACGGGAAAAATTTACATAACCTTGTTTTGAAAGGTTTTGTAATGCTTTTCTTACGGTGTTGCTAGATACGTCAAATTTTTCTGATAATGCTTCCATTGAAGGAAGTTTTTCACCTATTTCAAAGTTATTTGCAATATAGTTTTTTATAATATTTTCAATTTTTTGATAACTATAAAATGCTGCATCTTCTGCTTTTGCGAATATTGATGATGCAAAGATGGAAACCTCTCTAGTTGGCTGTAACAAGTTAGAGTCAGGAATTCTTGTTATTGTAGTGCCGTAGCGACCTCTTCTTGCTAGTAAAATACCTTCATCAATAAGTGTTTTCATCGCATCATGGACAGTTTTTATACTAACCTTTAAAATATCAGAAAGTTCTGCGTGAGCAGGTAATTTATCGCCAACCTTGTGGTTATTTTTAATATACTCTTTTAAGTCGTTTTCTACTTTTGAAACAAGTGTGTCTGCAGATATTTCACCAGTTATTTCATTTTCCAATTCTTGTTCTGTTAATGTCGGTATTTTTTTCAATATCCAATTCGCTTCATTGGAACGGAATGCTTTTTGCTCAATAATACCTTGTGTGCTCAAGAAATCCAATGCTAATCTTGTTGTGTTAGTAGAGTTTCCAATGATTGTTGAAAGAGCTCTTGTTGATGGCAGGGTTGCATTTACTTGTATATTATTTGCTATTATATATTTTTTGAGCTGAGTAATAACTTTTTCTCTTTTTGATGATGCTTTTCTTATAATTGGATTTGAAGAATTTGATGCACGAAGAACTGTTCCTATACGTTGTTTTGATTCAAGTAAACCTGTGTCCTCAACAAATCTAATTGCATTCTGCACTGTGCCAATACTCACACCTAAATAATAAGCCAAATCTGCTTTTTTCGGTAATAGAGTGTTTTCTTTTAATTTACCTTTTCTTAAGCCGTTTGTAATCCAATCAGTAAGCCATTTTTTTATAATAGAATCTTTTGACTCGAAAGAATTTTTAAAATTTGGAATTTCTCTAGGTAATTCAGAAATTTCGATTCTTTTTAAATCGTTTTTTTCCAATTTTCCATAATTTGAATTAGCAGATTTTATAGATGATGCATTTTTATTTGTAGATTCATTATGAGCCATTTAGGTTTTACCCTCCGAACATTTTTCGATATAATACCATAATTATAAATAAACAACAATATTTTTTTTGTTAGTTATGTAATTTGTTTTACACAAAAATTAACAAACTAAACAATAAATCTAAAGACTTCATCAAGTGTTTTCTTTTGAGGACGAGCTGGTGCATTATTTTCTGGATAGCCGACTGTAAGTAGTGATACAACTTTAGCATCATTTTCAATTTGTAAAATTTTGCCAAATTCTTCGTGCGCAATCATTGGTGCGCACATCCAGCAAGTTGCCAATCCAAGGGCGTGTGCGCAAAGTGACATATTTTCTATTGCAGCTCCCATACTCAATATTGAGGAGCGATTGTCATATTTATTGATTTCTTCTTGAGACATTCCTGTCTTAGAAAGGATTGATAACATTGTTGACACTCTCTTTTTTTCAACAATTGCAAATACTACAGGTGCTTTGTCAAAAAACATTGCATAATACTTGTAACAGTTCATTTTACTATTATCTTCCTCATTTGTAATGAGCTTTTGGAATTGTTCAAACTTGTTTTCAACAGCGTTTGCCATTTTTTCTTTTATTTCGTCACTGAAAATTGCAATAAACTCCCAGTTTTGAGTGTTTGTAGCACTAGGAGATAACCTACCCGCATCGGCTATTTTTTTTATAGCCTCAAGAGGGGGTATTTCATTTTTATATTTTCTGATAGTCTTTCTGGTATTGATAATTTCAAAAAAATTACAGTCAAAACTGACACTCATGGGGACTCCTAAATGTTTAAGCATACACACAAAAAAATTTTAGTTTACTCTATATTACTCATTTTTTTTGGTATTGTAAATACTTTTTTTGGTTCATTTAGTGCAAGAGCAACTTCTCAATTTGAAGAGATTGAGAAAACAGCTACAGAAGAATTTATTTTGTTTATTGTTGATTTTTCAAATAGTATGACGGAACGCTTGAATGGCACGCAAAAAATTAATATGGTATTGGATACAATGCAAGAATTGTTACCCCAAATTCCTAAAGATACAAGGATTGGATTACGTGTTTATGGTCATAAGGGTGGGTATTTTTTGCCAAATGCTGCTTGTAAAGCAAGTTCTTTGATTGTACCTATGACAAAAAATTCTATGGCATCTATTCAGAGTGCGTTGTTTGCATTAAAACCTGCTGGTGTTACTCCAATAACATATTCTTTGAAACAAGCTGTAATGGTGGATTTTGCAGGTGTTCCTGGTAAAAAAAGAATAATATTGCTTTCTGATGGTGGCGAAAATTGTGATGAAAGCCCCTGTGATTATGTGATGGAGTTGCAAAAAACAAGGCAAGATATAGTTATTGATGTTGTTGCATTCAATATTCATGATCAAGATGCAAATAATCAGCTAAAATGTGCTGCATTGGCTACTTGTGGTAAATTTTATAGTGCAAACACTGCGGCTGAATTATTAAATAGCCTTTCAAATTCTTTAAATATTTCAAAAGAAGTACAAGGTGTTGTAATTACTCATTAAAACAAAGAAAGTTGGGTTTGTTCTTGTTCTTTTTTTATTTTTTCAAGAATATTTCTCAAGAATTTTTTTCTATGCCACTTTGTTGTACCGAATTCTTTAATAGCTTTTATGTGTTCTGCACTTAGATAACCTTTATTTTTTTTCCAGTTATATTGAGGGAATTCTGTAGAAAGTTCATCCATAAATCTATCACGGCTTACTTTTGCCAAAATACTAGCGGCTGCTATTGCTGCAGATTTTGCATCTCCTTTGACTATCGTTGTTTGAGGAAAAGACGCGTTTTTTATTAACCTGTTTCCATCTACCAATATTTTGGATTTGGTATTGTTTGTTTTTTCAATAACTTCTTCACACGCTCTTCTCATACAGTTCAAAGAAGTGTTTAGAATGTTTATTTTATCTATTTGTTCTACGCTGCCTTCTTGAATTGAGAAAATACATTTTCCTTGTTTTTCGAGATGTAAAATATTTTCAAAAAGTTCTTCTCTTTTCTTTTCTGTCAGTTGTTTTGAGTCATTTAGGATTTGGAGTTTTTCTGTAATTTCGTTATCTATTTCTTGAGTAAAGCATATTGCTGCCGCTACAACAGGGCCAGCACCTGGTCCTCTTCCGGCTTCGTCAGTCCCTATAATTAACTCAAAATCTTCTTTGTTAGATTTGTCAAAATCAAAAAGTTCTTGGATTTTTGATTTATTCATCTTTTGTACTTTCTTCAATTTGCAAGTAGTCTAGTGTAAATTTACCTATACGGCCAGCACGAAAGTCTGTAAGAACCATCACTGCTGTTCTTGAAATGTCTGGTTCGCCATTTTTTACTATCCAATTTCTTTTTAGGGCTACTGATGAAAGAGAAAAATCATTTTCAATGTTGTAATGCTTTTGAACATCTAAAGGATATTTTTCTTTCAAAATATCAAGTAATTCTTGCGCAACCTCTTCATTTTCATAAGCGTTCTCGCTTACTGAATTTACCATTGCAAGTTTTCCTGCTTTTGTTTGGTCTTCTTGTTTGAGGGGTATTATACCTGGCGTATCTAGCAAATCTATTTTGGGATTGACTCTAACCCATTGTTGTTGTCTTGTTACACCAGCTTTTGCACCAACTTTTGTTTTGCCTTTTTTTATTAACTTGTTGATAATACTAGATTTTCCTACGTTTGGCATACCAACAACAACAACTCTTGCTGGACGTGGTAACAAACCTTTTGCTACTAGTTTATCTATTTTGGGTTTTGCTAGTTCAATAACTTTGTTGACTATCGTAGAAATATCATTGTTTTTTGAGGCACAGGATGCAACAACTGGAAAGCCAGTTTCTTTTTGAAAGTATTGTATCCATTGTTTTGTTTCACCATCATCTGCAAGGTCTGATTTGTTTAGTACAATCAATCTTGGTTTTTCGCCCAAAAGTCGTTTTATATCTGGGTAGACAGAACTATGAGGAATACGTGCATCTATAACTTCAATGACTACATCAACAAGGTTGATGAGTTCTTTGAGTTGTTTTTCAGCTTTTGCAATGTGTCCAGGGTACCAGTGAATGTGTGCCATTTTTTGTCCTTAAAGTTTTTCTATAATTTCTATTTCATTGCCATCGGGGTCTTTTACAAATGCAATTTTAGATTGTGCTTCTTCCATTATCCAAGGCTCATAGAGATAAGTGTAACCAAGTTTATTCATTTTTTCAGAAAATTGGTCCATATCAGTGGTTTCAAAAGCAAAATGCCCAAAAGCATTACCGTTTTCGTAGCCGTTTTCAGGTGTTTCAAAATTTTCAGTTAATTCAATTTCAAAGTCGCCATCTTTATCTTTTAAAAAGTGTAATAAACAGTCTTCCAATTTGATTTCGTGAGTTTTCTTTAATTCAAATAATTCGGTATAGAATTTCATTGAAGCTTCTATATTTTTTACTCTAATCATTGCGTGCAAAATTTTCATTTTTGTTCCTTTTTTTATTCCTCATCTGGTTTAATCATACCATGGCATTGTAAATTTTACTTAAATTGGTATATCATGAGTTTGGACAAAGGGAGAATTTATGGATACACAATTACAACAAACCATATTATTTGTAATAGACGATTTAGAGCTAAAATACTTTGAATTTAATGATTTGGTTACAAATTTTTGGTTGATAAAAGAGTTTTTGGAAAGAAATTTTGAAGTTTATATTACTGTTAAACGAAATCTTATGACAGAGGGTTGTATTGCTAAGACAAATTGTTTTGAAGCTTACCTTGAAAATGGAAACATTTTTTATAAAAAAAATGAACCTAAAAAATATACAGTAGATGATTTTGATGTAGTATTTTTTCGACCTGATCCACCTGTTGATATCGATTATATCAATGCTTGTCATGTTTTTGATTATGTTGATTCTGAAAAAACTATTGTTATAAATAATCCAGTTGCAATAAAGAATTTTAATGAGAAATTTCATCTGAATTATTTTCCGCAATATGCGCCCGAAAACATTGTTACGGCTAATGCTGATGAAATAAAAGAGTTCGTAAAAAATCACGATAAGTGTATTGTAAAACCTTTAAATTGTTGTTTTGGTAGTGGTGTTTATTACTTAGATAAAAATGAACGTAATATTAATGCTATTATAAAAAATCTTACAAACAATGGTCAGACTATGGTCATGGTGCAAGAATACTTGCAGGGGGCATTGAAAGGTGATAAACGCATTTTAATTTTAGGTGAACACGTTTTTGATGAATGTATAACAAAATTACCAGGTAAAGATGATTTTAAGTTCAATGAACATTCTGACAAATATTTTGAAGCTGCAAAAATTACAGAAGAAGAAAAGAAAATGGCTCAAGAAGTTGCAAAACGTTTAAATGTTGTTGAGCTATTTATGGCGGGCCTAGATGTAATTGATGGAAAAATAATTGAAGTAAATGTTACAAGTCCTTGTTATTTCATAAGAGAAATAAACGCTCGTAATGGTATTCAATTTCAAAATGTCCTAATGGATAAGCTTATCGAATTGATAGAGTTAAAACAAGGAAAACTTCCTTCTATATGCTAAAACATCTTCAAGAAGAACAAAATATAGTTACAACAAAAGATGAACTTTGTGAAATTTTTTATTCAGGAATAAAGGATTGTTCTTTACGTAATGTTGGTTTGGAATTTGAGAAATTGCCTGTAAATAAAAAAACTTTTAAAGCGTCTTCATATGGTGATGTAGTAAAATTTCTTGCAGATTTAAAATCCGTAAAATGGGATGGAATTTATGAGAGTTCTTCTTTGTTAGGGCTTAAAAGTCAAGATGGTACGATTACGCTTGAACCAGGTTCTCAGACAGAACTGAGTTTGTTTCCTCAAAGTAGTATTCACGATATAAAAAAATATATTGATAGTTACAATAATGTAACTTCAAAAATTGCTGAAAAATACGATATTCAATGGTTAGGATATGGTATTCAGCCAGTTTCAATTTATAGGAATATAAATATTATTCCGAAGAAAAGATATGAGTATATGACAAAATATCTTCCAACTGTTGCAAAACGTCCGCTTGTAATGATGAGAGAAACCGCTGGGATACAGGCTAGTTTTGATTATAGTAGTGAAGAAGATGCAATGAAAAAGTTTGCATTTGCATTGAAACTTTCGCCTATAGTTAGTGCAATGTTTGCGAATTCACCAGTTCGCAATGGGCATCTCTCTCGTTTTAAATCTAATCGTTCTGCGAGTTGGCTTGATACAGACAATTCTCGATGTGGTTTGGTATCTTCATTGGCCTTTGATGCAGAAAAATTTTCTTTTTCTGAATATGTAGAGATACTACTAGATGTTCCTATGATTTTTATAGAACGTAGCAATCATTTATTTGAAAAAGTTGCAATAAAAGTAGAAAATCTAACTTTTCGTGAGTTTATGAAAAATGGGTATAATGGATATTTTGCGATACTTGATGATTGGTTGTTACATTTAAGTTTATATTTTCCTGATGTTAGATTTAAAAATTACATTGAAATTCGTAACCACGATAATCAGCGTAAAGATTTGATATGTGCTGTTCCTGCTTTATGGAAAGGTCTAATTTATAATGATAGTGCGATGGATGAAGTAAATTCTTTGTTGAGTAATCTTACTTATTTTGACTTTGAATATCTTCGTAGAGTTACACCTAAAAAAGGTTTAGACATCACAATTAAGCATAAGTCTTTAAAATCATTGGCGAAAGAAATTGTTAATATTTCTTTTGAAAGTCTTAAGTCATATGATGAAGGTGAAGCAATGTATTTGGAACCAGTTATTGAATTATTATCAAAAGGAATGACGCCAGCTGATATTATTATCAATAAGTGGGAAAATGAATGGTGTGGGAATATTGTGAAGCTTGTAGATTATTGCAAATTATCCTGATTATCCCATTGAAATCCACAAAAGTTGTTTAATTGGTTTTGAAAGTAAAAGCGCAAAATAACCAAAAATTAAATCGTAGATGACTTTTGCAATACTTTGTAGTGCTATCCAATCTGCAACATTTGAAAATGAGTCTTGGTGAATAATTGCCATAAGAATTAGATAGAAAACACCTATTATATGAATTGTAAAAACACCTAGCACTGTTGCTCTTGCAACAGAAGCGTAGTTGAATTTATCTTTCAACATAAAAGAAACTATAAAAACAGCTGGTAGATATGCGAGAATATATCCAAAATTGTATTGAAAAATATAGCTTATGCCGCCTCCAAGTGCAAAAATAGGGAAAAAAGATAAGCCTAGAAGTATGTATATCATCACCGATGTCATACCAAAACGTTTGCCTATCAAGCCTGATATAAAAAGTATTACTGGTATTTGAGGAATGTATACACAATGTTTTAATTTGAAGAATTCTCCGTTTTCAGGTGGTAGTGTAAGTACATAATGATTGAAATCTAATTGAGTGAAAGTTGCTATTATTATAAGAAATACGCACCATCCCATAACAACGAGTGTACCCATTGTTATTTTAAGTTTTTTATTCTCTGCATTGAATGCGTCAAGTTCTTCTTTTAATCGTTTTGTATTCATACAGTTGTTTAATTCAATCCTCGTAAGTTATTATACAATGTTTTGAATTTTTCATACCAAATATTTTCTGTAAACATTATTAGTGCGTTTTCATTATTGTCTTGATAGTAGTTTTTTCTTGTACCAATAGATTTAAATCCGTTTTTTTCATAGAGGGAAATTGCGGGGACATTTGATTCTCGGACTTCTAGAGTAATGTATTTTATCATATTTTTGTAACAATCATCAATTACTGCAAACATTAGGCTTTGCGCTACGCCTTTTTTTCTATGCTCTGGGTGTACGGAAAGTGTTGTTATGTGTGCTTCTTCAAAAATATGCCAACAACCACAGTAGCCAACAATATTCTTTTCTTCATCAATTGCACAGTAATAGTGAGCAAGATTGTTTGCTAGTTCGTTGTAAAAAGATTCTTTTGACCAGTGATGTTCACCGTAAGAAAGAGCTTCTAGTCTTACTATTTCTTCAACATCATTAGTTTCCATTTGTCTTATTGTAAAATTACTCATAGGTTAATATTATCTCAATCTAAAAGTTCTGTGAATATCGACGTACATAAAAATTTTCATCGTTCTTTAGATTGTTTTTTATTTCTTCAATTTTTTCTGAAGTTTCAGTTATTGTAGACAAAACCATTGCCGCTTTTTCTCTAATTGTGTAATCTTTAATTTTTGCAGCTTGCTCAATGATTTTTTCAAAATCTTCATCGATTTGCGGCTTTAAACTTGATAATGCTTCTAAACACCAGTATAGGTTGAATAATTTTTTTGTATACCAAGTGCTTCTTTTTAGTTTTTCAAGTTCTTCATAAACTTCATAAAAACGTCTGTAAAGACCTGTTAGAAAAGTTTTTTTTAGTTCTTTATCATCTAATAGTGTAGGTAGTATTGCACACATTAGTCTGCAGATGTTCGGATTTATGTCATTAATCCCTTTTAGTAAAGATTCAATGACATATTGTGTTTGAAACAATGGTTTTAGTTTTGGGTTTTGTATAAATTCATTAATTTTTATTGCAGCTGCTTCTCTTATAAGTCCATGGTGTTCAGTGAGCTGGAATACTAACAAGTGGGCTTCTTCTTTAGAAAGAATTTTATCGAGTTTTAATATACATATTTGCTTTTCAAAATCATTTTCTGTTTGCATAATTGAAATGATTTCATTGTGTGAATATGTTTTTTCACACAACTCTGCTGCTTTTTCAATATCATTTAAAATTTGAATCTCTTCTGTCATAGTCACAACTATAACATAATTGGAGGTTAAAAAAAGAGGGGATGTTTATTAAATTTATAATGTGATAAAACTTTAACAAACAATTTACAAGAGAGAAAGGATTATAAAGTGAACGATTTTATTTCTTATATGAAAGAACTTTTTTGTTTTAAAGAGCTAGATAACACTTTTGTTGGGTTATCAGGATTAAAGAAAAATAAAAGACCTGTAATTAAAAAAGCTACCAAAAAAGTTCAAAAAGAATTAAATCTTTCTGATTTGATGCGTAAATCAGCAATACGTTAGTCTTTGACTACTTTTGATAATCCTTTTGGGTTATCTGGATTTTTGTCTAAAATAGATGCTAGTTCACAAGCTAACAATTGCAACGTTAATAATGAACCGAATATCGCTTTAAGCTTACGTTTTGTTTTTATATATATGTTGATATCACCCGCATTTGCATTTTCAACACTAGTGATACATATGATTTTGGGAGCGTAATCTTTTCTGATTTTTTGTAGGTTGCGAATTGCAAATTCACAATTTTCTTCGTCAATAATTGCAATGACTAGCGATTTTTGGTTTAAGACGGCAACGTGACCGTGCAAAAATTCACCAAATGGATATGCCATAACATTTAGGTAACAGGTTTCCTTAATTTTTAGTGCACCTTCTTTTGCTATAGGATAATAATTTTTATTGCCTAAGATGCAAATGTTATTATATTCAGCTACAAGATTTGCAGCATTTTTAATTGTTTTAAAGTCTTCTATAATCAAATCAAGGTATTCAGGAAGCCTACTCATTGTGTTTATATAGCCTGATATATCAGTTTTTTGTCTTGATTTAATTTTTAAAATAACAAGAATTGCACATAGTATTTGTGCTGTGAGTGCTTTTGTTGATGCAATACTTTTTTCTTCTCCTGCATCTGATAGAATTTTATAATCACAAAGGTTCCACATTGTAGAATCTTGGGCATTTGTTATGCACATTGTTTTTACATTGTATTTTTTTATCATTTTTAGAGCATTTGTTGTGTCTGATGTTTCACCAGATTGAGAAACGAAGATGTATAGTGAGTTTGGGGTAATAAAATGTTTTTTTTGTAATACAAATTCACTTGAGTATTCGCATACACAAGGGATGTGCGCAAATTCAATAAATAGAGGTGCTGCAATAGCTGCACAGTTGTATGATGAGCCACTTGCGACAATTACAATATTGTCGATTTTTTCAGGTATTTCTATTTCAATGTTCTCAATATTAGAAACATATTTATTTAAAAGAGTTTTTACAACCGTTGGTTCTTCAAAAATCTCTTTTCTCATAATTGAGTCAAATTCTCTTGTTTGTTTATCCATAAAATACCCTCAGAAGTATAAGTCTATATTTTTATTATCCGCTTTTTCGAATTTTTTTAAATTTATTTTGTGATTTTATTAAGTTTTATAAAAATATAATATAGTCCTTATGTACGACTTTTTCTCATTTAGTGGATTTTTGAATATGTTTTTTATAAAATTTATTGCAAGAAGAATATAGTGAGCCACACCCCATAACCGTATATGATATAAGTCACCTATAATATGGCTCAAAGAGGAATAAAATGGTTAACTTTTTGATTAATTTACTGATTATCTTGTTTCTGTACGTAATTATATTTATTGTTTATTACACAGTTTGCGTTGTTTATAGCGCTAAAGCAAAACGTTTTCTCATAAAACAAAAATACAATGCTGCTGCTCGTCCAGATAACATGATTGTTATTATTTATGCGAGAAATAATGAATCGACGATAGTTCCATTATTGGAAGCTTTGAATAAACAGACTTATCCTAGAGAAAACTTTCAGACTCATATAATTTTGGATCACTGTACTGATAATTCTTCAAATATCTTGGAGTTTATTGGTGGTGCAAAAATTTGGCGAGTTGGTGAAAATGCACCGGTTGGAAAAGACGAAGCCGTATCTTGGTTGCTAGAGGGATTGCTTTCTTATCAAAATGTTGATGCGTTTGTGTTTTTAAATGCTGATAAATATATTGATGAGAATTTCCTCTCTTCAATAAATGCTAATTTATTTGGTGAGGATGTCCTTGTTGGCTCTACTGAATATATTGTTAGAACAAAAAGTCTATTAAATTGTATCAAAACGACTTATCATTCTTATGTTGATAGAATATTCAATAGCGCAAGATCACTTATGAGGCTTGCAACTGTTATAAACTCTGATATTTTTGTAATTAGGAAAGAAGTTTTAGATAAAATTAAGTGCGTTGATTTTAAAGATATTAATAGTGAATTGAAGTATACTACTTTGCTTGTAAGAAATGGATTTATTCCTAAATTTTGTCCACTGATTAAAACTTATACTTCAGTTGATAATTATCAAGAAAGAAAACCTTCTCTATCTTTCAAATTGTCTTTGGTTTGGAATTGTTTTGGGTTAATATTTCGTTCTACACCACGTTTTGGTGAGTTTTTGTTTAGTATTCTTGCTCCAAATTTCTGGTTCTTGATGCTTACATATTTGAGTATTTTTGTATTTACATATAATTATTATTTCTTCTTCGATTATGTGTTTGTACTTGCAATGGGTGTTATTTTAACGACTGCATTTATTACTTCTTTAGTTACATCAAAAATAGGCAAGAAAAATGTATTTTACTTGTTGTTGTATCCAATGTATTCATTGTTGAAAATATTTTTACATATACCAATTATTTCAGCTATTTCTGATAA
>JAZSES010000334.1:0-7455 GCA_045531805.1 Candidatus Limenecus sp.
CCAAAACCTACACCAGGAACTACCACAATACCAGATTTTTTCAACAAATCACTTGTAAAATCTTCAGACTTTTTATATCGTGGAGGGATCGGCAACCAAATATAAAAAGTAGCACTTGGAATATCACAATCTTTTATATCCCAACCCAATTCACGGAAACCGTTAATAATAATATCCTGCTTTTTTTTAAAAGCTAAATTTGATGCACTTATATATTCATCACCCTGTACCGAATTTAAAACTTCAGCACCAGCTTTTTGAATTGCCTTAAAATGTCCAGTATCAATAGTCGTCTTCAAACGTCCAAAAGCATCTATAGCATCGGAGTTTCCACACACCCAACCCAATCTAAACCCTGTCATTGAATAAGGTTTAGAAAAACTAAAAAACTCAACAGCAATATCTTTGGCACCATCAACTTCTAATACACTGTGAGGTCTGTTACTTTCGTTAAAATATAAATCACAATATGCTGCATCGCTAATAAGAGCAATTTGTTTTTCTTTACAAAAACTCACAACATGCTTTAAGTATTCAAATGTACAAGTTGCCCCCAATGGGTTAGAGGGATAATTTATTATTAATGCTTTAACATTATCTGGATTATATCCATCTTTTATTAACTTATTCCAAACATCATACATATTAGGCATGTAATTATTTGCTTTATTCAATTGAACAGGATAAGAAAGTCCACCATTAGTCTTTACCATCTGCGTATAAGAAGCATAACCAGGATCTGGAACTAAAATTATGTCCTTTTGATCACGGTTCAAACTAGGATTAATCAATGCTCGAATAAAGTTTGCAATACCTTCTTTTGACCCTATCAAAGAAAATATCTCATTAGCAGGATTCAATTCCACACCAAAACGATTTTTCATACGCTTTGCGACTGCAGAGAGAAACCATGCTTCGCCCTTTGGCGAAGAGTATGTATGAATTTGAGGTATAGAAAAAGACTCTTTCATAACATCAAACACAAGCTGCGGTGGAGGTGCAACAGGAGCACCCATAGCCAAAGCTATAGGAGACCTATTTTTAGAAATAAGTTCTTGTTCTAATCTAGTAGTTTCCTGTTTTATACGAAACATAATATATGTTTCAATAGACTTAACACTTTCATTAAAAAGATGTTTCATTACTTACCTTTTGACTCCAATTGATATGCCCAAGCACTATGATTATGTATACTTTCTAATGATTCTACTTCAACTTCAAAATAATTAATTTTATTATTATTTCTGAAGTTCAATACAATATCTCTCAAGACATCTTCAACAAACTTGGGATTATCATAAGCTCGCTCTGTTACAAACTTTTCATCATCTCTTTTCAAAAGAGGATACACTTCACAAGACGCAGTCTTTTCTATACTAGAAATCAAATCTTCAAGCCAAATATGTTCAGTATCACTATAGCTAATTAGCACTTTAATCAAAGCACGCTGATTATGCGCAGAATAATCTGAAATTTCTTTAGAACAAGGGCAAAGTGTAGTAACAGGAACTTTTACACCCAAGAAAAATTTGTAATTATTTTCATCTAAACTACCCTCAAAGGAACAATCATACGCCATAAGAGACTTTTGCTTTGACACTGGCGCTTCTTTTTCAACAAAATATTTAAAAGAAAACTTAACTTGAGCTGATTTTGCAGATAACTTAGCCTGAATAGCCTCAAGACAGCCTTTTATATCAACACCCAAAAGTTCCTTTTCTCGCCATTCATTGAGAATTTCCATAAAACGAGACATATGCGTACCTTTGTAATCTTTTGCCAAAGAAGCACAAATCTGGGCTTTTGCGTAGACAACCTGATTATCTAGTCCTTTTCGTTGAATTATCAACGGAACATCAACATTTTTTATACCAACCTTCTGGATCTCAATACCTCTATCATCCAATAAGTTTTGTACATCTTGTAATTTCATGTTTCGGATTGGGCTCTTCATTTTATACCATTATTCATTCATATCATCGATAGCTTCATTGGATTTTTGCTCTAAAGCCAAAAGTAACTTTAACGCAGCGATCCTTTGCATCTTAGGCGGTGCTAATCTTAACATTTCAATAGCCTTCATCATAACAGGATCGTTATCATACCAACGATTACCTTTTCCATGATATTTCGCAACCGTTTCATATAAATGTTCAATAACATCAGCCGCAACTTGTTCTTGCAACTTTAAAATATAATCTGCAGCTTCAGCCTTGGTCTCATCTGTTTGCATACGTAACAAATCTAAAGCTTCTTTTAGAACAGGGTCTTTATCATACCATCTTCTTGCATCTGACATTCTTATTTCCTCATGTTAAATAATATCTATCATTATAGTAAGTTTAAGCTACATTGTCTATTTATAAAATGTTAAAAGGTTTTATAGCTCTATCTAAAATCCCCAAACAATGAGCAATTACTATTCCATAGTTTGTTATCGGTAAGTTCAATTGTTTACACTTCATAATTCTAGACAAGACCTCACGTTTATTAGTCATGCAAGCGCCACAATGAACAAGCAGAGCATATTCTGACAAATCTGTAGCAAAATCATGTCCACTATGAAAAACAAAATCGAGCTTTTTACCAGATTTACTAGTAATTAACCTAGGAATTTTCACTCTGGCAATATCATCATCAATTTGATGATGAGAACAACTTTCACAAATTAGCACTTTATCTCCATCCTTCAAATCATCAACTTTACTTGCACCTAGATAAAATTCTTTTAAATCGCCTTTCATTCGAGCAAAAAGTATAGAAAATGAAGTTAAATTAATATCATCAGGAACAACACTATCAACTGCAGCGAAAGCTTGCGAATCAGTAATCACCAACTTTGGTTTAGATTTTAAGTCCAATAATGCATCAGACAATTCAGTTTCTTGACAGACAAAAACCTTGCACCTATTATCAAGCAAATCTCGCAAAACCTGCACTTGTGGCAAAATTAGTCTACCCTTCGGTGCTTCTTTATCAACAGGAACAACCATCACAACTGTATCTTTTGCTGAAACTAAATCACCTAAAATTGATGGAGGAGTAATAAATTCATCAGGACATTTTGCGACAAGAATACTTTTTATAGAATTAACAACATCAAAATCTGACATCATACTAATTAAAACAACATCAGAAACATAAGATTTTATAAACGATAATTTTTCTTCTGAGATTGGTAAAACATCCTGCTTATTAACAACAGCAACTACAGGAATACTTCTTTTATTAAACTCATTAAACAAGTCAATATCGTAATTTGACCAGCCTTCATAATCACAAACAATAACAGCTATATCAGTTCTATCAAATACCTTTTGAGTCTTTTGAATTCTTTGTTCACCCAACACACCAACATCATCAACACCAGCTGTATCAATAAAAACAACTGGTCCTAAAGGTAAAAACTCCATAGATTTTTCAACACTATCAGTAGTCGTACCAGCTATATCCGAAACTATAGAAATATCCTGATTAGTAAGCTTATTAATAAGAGATGACTTACCAACATTTCTTTTGCCAAATATACCAATATGTAACCTATTTGATTTTGGAGTAGCCTGCATATCAATCCTCTTTTGTCTCTATCTCTGCTCTTATTTCAGATAAATTAGTTTTTTGACTATTAAAATATACAATAGAAATTATAGTAATAATTAACATAATAGTAATTTGGTGAACAAATGCAATTCCCAAACCATTTGATTTATCAATATGGTAAAGCCCTAATGCCAAAATATAAGCATATTGGTATGGTCCAACAAATATTGATGAAGACGGAATAATAGTGGATAATGCTAAAAAGCTAATTACAAACATTGCAATAGAAATACCATAATGATGACCAAATCCAAGTATCAATATATAAGTTAGAATACACTCTATCCCCCAAGCAACACAACTAGCCCCAAAAGCCATAAAAAAAGATTTTGGACTATTCAATGCTTGAAAACCAAGCAAAAACTTACTAAGTAAACTTGAAGCCTTATCAAATAGAGGCTTAAATCTAGCTAAAAAAGAAATTGAAGATAATTTTTCAAATATAACCTCAGATTTATCAAACTTTAAGATAAAATAAATCACAAAAAGACTACCCAAAAAGAGAATTGCAGCAATATAAGTAAGCTGTAAAATCCAAGGTTGTTTACAGTAGGTTAAAACTGCAAATAGCAAAATCAAAAGTACAGAAACTCCATCAATTATTCGTTCAAGAATAATTGAGCCAAGAATTTTCATTTTACTTTGATTTATAAGTTTTCCGACATGAAACGCACGCCAAAAATCACCAGCTCTAGCTGGTAAATAACTATTCAACGTATTACCTGTTGTAAAAATAAAAAAGGCATCTTTGACATGAAAGTTTTTATCATTATATAGCAAACACTTCCACCTAAAGCCTCTTATATAAAGGCTTAAAACGTATAAAGGAACAAATACACACAGTACCTTATCATTAAATATTTTAAAAGTAGCAATCAATCTACCAAAATCAAGATTCCAACAAATAAGACCTATAAAGATTATGCTTATTAATAGACCCAAAATCTTGTCTTTATGCCGTAATATATTCACAACTATTTCACCTTAACCAATACTTTAACTGATGATTTTTCTGTGTTTCGTTCAAAAGCACGTAATGAATCCTCTATATTAAAAATATCTGAAATTAAAGGTTTAACATCAATTCTTTTACTCGCTAATAAGCTTAATGCAGGAGCAAACTGACCGCATCGAGAACCCAAAACTGTAATTTCATCAATAACTATAGGCGCTAAATTAAACTCCTTAGATGCAGCTATTGTACTTTTTAAAATCAAGGTACCTCTAGGTTTAGTTAATGCAAGCGAAGTTTCAAATCCACTAATAGAACCAGTTGCTTCAACCACATAATCGTATACTTTTTGAATTTTTAACTCAGAAAGCAAAGATGTCTTCACACCTTGAGATTTTGCAATATTCAATTTTTCCTCATGTTTACCAACTAGCAGTACATCTAAACCAGCAGCATTGAGAGACAAAGCAATAATCAGACCTAGCTTACCATCTCCTAATACAACAACTTTTTTGTAAGGCGGAATATGTACCTGCTCCAAAATTTCTAACGCAGCAGCCAAAGGTTCAACAAAAACGGCTTCTTCATCTAAAACATTCTCAGGTATTTCTAGTAAATTCTTCTCTGGTAAACAAACATACTCAGCAAAACAGCCCTCTCTTTGCCAAATCCCCAAAGTTGAACGTTCAAAGCAATGTCTTTCAAGACCTTGAGCACAGAAATCACACTTACCACAACCACAATTAATTTCACCAACAACACGTTTTCCAATAAGAGATTTATCATCAGAGTCTTGAACTACACCAACAAACTCATGCCCTAAAACTCCTTTATATCCCATATATCCTTTTGTAATCTCGTAATCTGTATTACAAATACCAATAGTAGTAACTTTTATGAGAGCCTCGCCTTTTTTCGGAACTGGCATAGGATAATTCAAATCTAATTTCAAACCATTATCAAAGACTACTGCTTTCATTTTCTCTCCCCAATTGTACACTAATTCATCGGTACAAAGTTGCACCTAAAATCAATTATAAATGAATGAAAAACGTAAGTCTACAAAAACTAAACAGCTTGGTTCAATACTGACAAAGTCGATGAATTTGTAACTCGTTGAAGTTCTTGTTGAGCTTTCGTAACCTTGTAAACATCCATGAGTTCTCTCCATCCTTCTACAAACTCAACATTATCAACTAGAACTGCTTTGGGAATACCTGCATGATGAATTCTAGGCAACAACTCTTGAACAGGGTATTTTATTGAAGAAGAAATACCATCATCAGTATCATTGCAAACAAAAAATTTATTACCTTTTCGATCAGTTTCTATACCAATAATTGTAATTTCGTGCCCACCAATCACATTCTTGTCTTCATCACAATATGTGTATCCAATAATAACATTATTACCAGTATTAAGAGTATTTTGAATATGGGCCAATGTTTCATGTTGTTCACATTCATAACCGACTAGACGTCCATTATCATCGATTTTTTGATAAGTAACACAAACCTTACCCTTGCCTGTCGCTAACTCTTCAGCAAAATTTTTCTCAATATCAATAAGCCCACTATCATCCTCATTATATTTAGGAATTCGCCTATCGACAATTGAATCGTATGTATTTTGTGCACCAATATTCATAAAAGTTGATTGCATTAAAACATCAATAGGAGAACGCTCATCACTATCTTGATATGAATTTTGAATTCTAGCCCTAATAATTGCATTGCTATCTGGCCTCAAAACCACCTTAAGTGTGTTCCAGTCTTCAAGCTTATGTTCTGTACCAAATTCATTCAACATCCAAATTGTATCAGTTAAACCTTGAGACAGATCTTTTACATTGATTGTTTTTTCTATGCAAACATCTTGAGAAGTCAATCCAGCAGCCATTCTAGCAAACTCAGCTGGCATTCTATGAGCCAAATCAAACTCTATACTAGCCGCAGGACAAGTACTCGACTTAACATCCAAATCATCAGCAGAAATATTTTTACCTTGTTTTGAAACCTGAGATAAAACTTCATCTTGTAATGAATTGGGTATATCACCAAATTTTTGTGTAATGTTAAATGGATATTTAATCGTAGAAATAACATCTCTCAAAATCTTTTCTTTGTCCAATCCATCAACTCTTGGCTGTGTTGCAATTTTGTACAAATTATCAAGTGTAGTAGAATTATCATTCGCAGATTTATCTAAAAGTTTCCCTATTTTTAAAAGCTCTTGCAGATCTTTACGTGTTTTTTTATCTAACAACGCAGAAACTTCATTATATTTATCGTGCTCATCTTTACCAATTAATGAAGTACGAATAGGCAAAGCTTTAAAAGATACAGCACTAAAAACATCAACCCCCAAATTACTTTTATAATTGGAACTAGATATATGAATAGGCATGGACTGAACAGTACGACTAACATTACTGACCCTAGAAAAACCGTATCTATTCTGGTTATTAATACTATTTACTAATGATAAACTATTTAACATACAACACTTCGCCTTTGTTATATTAAAAACCAAACATTCAAAAAATTGCGTTTTATTGATATAATTTAAAGGTAATATTAAGAATATGTAACAGTTAAGTTTTGAATAAATTCAAAGAAATCAACATAGAAAAAATAAAATTTCACGTTATAACCAGAGAAGATTTAATACTGTCACTGGATAGACTTACGCGTTTTAAACACCCAGAAATCAAATATAATAGAGTATTTTCAGAAATACTTAGCAAATACCTAATAGAACCAAAGCTTAACAAAAAAAATATTGAAAATCTCGATGTAGAAGATATAAAAAAGATAGTTGAAAAAATATGGAACAACTCAGTTGATACACAATGTAGCAAAATTACCAATAATACACAATTAAATAAGCTTCTATTGGAAGAA
>JAZSES010000054.1:0-6079 GCA_045531805.1 Candidatus Limenecus sp.
TGCCGAAGGCAGCAAGCGACAGGTTTCCATTAAGAAGGAAGACGGTTCCTATGACAGAGTCGAGATGACTGTCGAGGAAATTGCAGAATCCTTCGCAGCAGGCAGAGAAGCCTACAGAGCTGCACAGGCAGCAGCTGCTCCAGCAGTTGAGCCTGAAGTAGAGACTACTGAGGCTACAAAGGCTAAGAAGGGCGGCAGACGTAAGGCTACAAAGTAGTCTTACGCCTAAATAAAAAACAAAAACTACAAAAAGAGACGAGCCTATCGCAGAACGTGCGGTAGGCTTGTTTTTTTAATCATGACAACTACAGATTCAAGGAGTGATGTTTATGAAAAAAACACAAACTATTACCTATACGCAGGACGACTACGACTTACTCAAAAAGCCATTACCACCAAACCCATGTGATACATGTGGTGCTGGCTATGAATGCTGTGGTTGTCCTAAAGGGTACGAACACAAAGAAAAAATTCAGCCTTATAAAGACTCTGACATTTATGATATAGCAATTCTTTTGTATCAACGTCAGAAAAAATTGAACCAAATTGCAGCACTTACGGCAGAAATTCAAGATATCGACGGCAAGTTATTCGGTGAAACATATGCATTAGATAAAAGCAAATTAAACATCGAATAAATACAAAGAAAGGCTACTATCTATGATTGGAATTGACGTTATATATCACTGTCCTATCTGTGAAAAAAACTATTTCACAAATTTAGGACTCACGCACTACTATAATTATAAAAATAAAATATTTGCTAATATCATATGCAGATGCGGTGCTAATTTATTAGCCAAAACCATTGGGGCAGACATAACTGATTATGGCTTCACTTACTATGATAAACAAGTTATTCGTATTATAGACTTAATAAACAATCATATTACAGCCAACGGCTATACAAATAAAACCCCTGAAGAACAATTAGAGACTGAAATATTAGTCTTATTGAAAACAACATTTGGTGAAGATTATATAGCTAAATACGAATATGAAGCCAAAGTCATCATCCAAAAATGCATCTCACATCTATTTAACACACCACTAGATTCTCTTGAATCGTATGTTGTCACAGAAGATGTAGAAAAAGAAGCAAAATGGAACAATTCTACCGCATGGTAATAAAAAAGGAGACAAGACACTATTTAAAAGGAGGTCACTACTATGGAAATTAAAAAGTTTGTACATGAAGACACATTAAAAATGTCAGATGACGCTCTCAGAGCTTCAGGTTTACAGAATATTGGAATCTTATATGGCTCCAATAATTATGGTTGTACATTAAAGCATATCAATGAACTCAAAGTTGCAATCATTTCTGAATATCCAAATAAGCAAGATGAAGAAATCGAAATATGGCGTATCAATTCTAACGAATCAATTCGCCATGTGAACTTCACAATGTTGAATGTAAACATTCCAACGGAAGATTTCATCAGACTTAGAAATGAGAACCAGATTTATATTTTATAAGAAAGGATGATACACAATGCAGGCTATCTATGCTAAAAACATCGAAGGTGTAAAAACTGTCTTAGACGAAATGGCAGCTGATATGGAAATTCTCAATTACAATATCAGAGAATCCAATGCTTCTGATGAAGCAAAAAAGCATAATATTCAGCTTATTACACAGCTTCGTCAGAATGTATATGATACAATCAAGAAATTACAGTAAAGGAGACTAAATCTATGGTAAAAGGTAGACGTGACGACCATGCTACACTTCGAGTTCCTCAGGAACTCTGTTATCGTTACACATCAAAAGCTACAGGTGCTTTTATTGAAGTACGATTGCCAGGAGGCAATGACGATGAATGGGATTCCTTCATGGTAAAACCTGACCAGGTTTTCTACGACCATGCAAACCCTGATAAGTACAACATTATTGAGCAGCTCAATCGTGATACAAACATTGTTGTATCGCACAAAGAACGTGTAGGTAACAATCAGAAAATCATTCCTGATACTGAACGTTACTATGACCCTCTGGAACTTCAGGCAGTATTCAAGTTCTGCAACTAACAAAATACCCCTACTGTCTTAACGACGGTAGGGGTTATTTTTTTTTACTTAGACAATGCAGAACTGAAATTTTTGGAATCTAAATTATCCATATTTTCAGCCTTATTCAAAACACTATCAACAGTCTGTTGTGTCTTCGTTGATAATTTATCTTCATGATTCTTACTAACATCCACATATCGACTTTTAAATGGCTTATTGAAATCGTCACGATTACCAAACTCGCTCTTAACTTTATCTCTTGTATGTTCATCATACATTACTGCTAAGTTATAAATCATAGCTACATAACCTTTACTATCCCACGCACTAAATGTATCAACAAAACCTTTAGCTTGTTCGGTAAAATTACTAAGCTTTCCACTTTTCATAACATCTTTTAAATGGCTGTTATCCTTATAAAGATTACGACCTCTTGTACCCAAATCTTCACAACCTGTTTCTTTATGCCAAGCTTCTTCCCTTAATCTCAATTCTTCTTTCAAACATTTTACTGTTTGATATTTAGATGAAACCGTTCTATCAACTGCAGCATCAGTAGCTTCAATATATGCTGTCTTGCTATACATAAATGTATTACGACCAGTTGCAGCTTCAATATATTGAAGTACATCGGTTTCACTAATAATTTCTGTAGCTAATTCTTCTCTACCAAAAACTTTATTGAAACCATATTTTTTTAATAAATCATGTGTTTCAACCTTATCAGAGCCAATCAATCGAAATTTTTCATCTCTATGACTATGAGAAAGTGCAGCATAATCTTTCATCAATTTCTTAAATTGATTATCACTTAATATCACATTTTCACTTGTATTTTTTATCATATCCTACACCTCTCTTTGATTTTCATTTGAAACAATTTCTTCTGACTCATTAACGAAAGCGGAACCTGTTAATTTCAACTTTTGAGCTGATTTAATACTTTCCAATTGTTCCGTACACGTTTTAACAATAAAATCAGCTGAAGGTATATCTCTAACAACATTTCGTGTACGAACTTCATGATTTCCATTACCATACGGATAATAATTCTTATCATTACGACGAGTATAATCATAACTACGTGATGTATCAAGTTCACATGCTCTTAAATATTGTTCAACCGCATGAACTGCGACTTCTGGTTTAATATCAATAGAACTACCTTTATACGCATTACAAATCATACCATTGTGATATGATTTTATCTGGTCTATATATCTCATATCTCTATCTGTAGATAAACAACCTACTGGTGTAAATTCTTTATCATACATGATAATAATATGTTCACGACCTGATAATGCATCATCATCATGACCACCAACACAGATACCCATTTTTGAACCAACTGTTGTTAATTCATCAGTATCAAGAGCTAATCTAAAATGAAAATCACTTACATCTCTGTCAAAACGCTCATGTTGAGCTTCTGTATGATGTATCAGTCGATTTTCACCTTTAATACGTTCCATCAAAAATGATAATTCATCATGAATTTCATGTGGAGCTTTTGACATTAAAGGTTCACCATTACGAGTAGCATAAATAACTGGAATTTCTTTTCCTACTTCACTATCATGTACATTTAATGCATGAATCAAATCTACACATTTTTTTGTATCATCATGCCAAACAGATTTCAATAATTGAGCATCATATGCAAAGTCTAAACCTTGATTATCAACCAAACGTTTTACCTGACGTCTAACATCATAAAACTTTGCATCTGCTGCATCTTGCTTAGATGCTGCTACTCTACCAACCGCACATACCTTTTCATACATTCTAATGCAGTCAAAATATGTATTAGCACCACGAGCATCTTCCGTATACCAATCAGTCACAACAGAATATGGACCATGTGCTGCAGCATAACCTTTCAAAAAACGCATCTGACCTTTTGTCTCAACAGGTCTTAAAATACCTTCACAGGCTGGAGCATCACCATAAACCCTACCGCTATCAACTGATTCCCTTGCTATATCACACATTGCTTTTACATGGCTAGGGTCTGTGATGCCAATTTTACGAATTGTTCTGACATTACTTGCCGTAGCATAAGGGTTAATATTAAATTCCTTCTTCAAGTTCTTTAATGTACCATAACCCTGTGTCACGGCATCTTCTACTTGAATGTCACCTGCCAACTCACCATTCTTTTCGCCAAAAGTAACAGCTCTCAATATTGATGTTACGTCTTCAGGAGTCTTAGCTTTATGTAAATCAGAAGATAATTTTGAATCCATCAATGCAATCATTCGTTCTGTATGAAGAGCTACATTAAACCTATCAAGTTCAGGATTTGGATGATTTTCAGGATGATATGCATAATTTTCATTATACCTATCAATCTCACGCTTCAAAACAGCTGGATATAATGCTGCAAAATGACTCATAGTTTCCATTGATGTTCTACTACCTTTATCCAAACTATCAGCCAATGGCATACCATAAGGTTTTGCAACAGTTTCATTATAACGCATTCTGCTTATATTATCAGAATTAGACACTAAATATTCAGCCACATAAACCTCATTTTTATCATTAGGTTCCAATTTAAAAGCTTTAGGATTATAACTCTGTATGACTTCATAACGACTACCTATATCACGAACATAACCAGAGAATTTATTATCCATATTTTTATGACTTATCAACTTTCCAGTCTGATTTACATGAGTATCTGTAACCTGATGTGTCAAATAATCATGAGTATAAGTCTCACGGCAATGGTCAATAAAAATTTTACCTGATGTATAAATACGAATATTATCATACAAAGTTACATCATCAACTTTTGTTAATTGACCATCAGAAGAACGAGAACAATACAACATTTCTTTCTTTGCTGCATTCACAACAATAGTACCAAACTTTTGCGTTGGTGCTGTCAAAACACTAAACGGTTTTTCAACAACACCACAATCAGGACAAGCTACTTCAGTATCATCGTTTGAACTATACCAATTTGTTGCTTTATCAACCGTTTCACATTCAAATGATTTTTGACAATCCACGCAAACACAATTACGATGTGTAATACTCTGACCATCAACCCTTTTACTATCTTTTTTATACATGATAATATGAGGTGTTTGTAATTTAGACTCAGCAATCAATTCAGATTTTCCATACTGAGTTATATCTTTTTTACGAACAGGTGCCATAATAATTCTCCTTTATCATTTACCTAACTAAAAGGTAAAAAATCATCATCAAATTCAACACTAGCTTTACCACCAATAGAAGAACCTGCTTGTGTTGCTTTCTTAATTTCACGACGATGCTGTTGACTCTTATCATAACCCTTTGTAACTGTCTTAACAGACACACCTACATACGTTTGATGTGCTTTAGCATCAAATGGTTTATCAGGAATTGACATAAACTCAGGTGAAATATTAACAGTCTTAACACAACCCTTAGGCGGTTTTGCTATAGCCTGTTCAAATGTTAATGCTGGTCTTTCAGATTCTGGCAGCATTTCATTTGTAAACTGATTATTCAAATCTTTACGATAAATCGCCATATTTTCAGCATCTGTCAAATCACGAGTATAAGCATGGTTGTGATAATATAATGTAGTATTTGTAACACCCTGTGCAGATTTCATCATACCATTAGCATCTCGTTCTATAGAACCCATATTACTATAAGATACTAAAGTTGTAGCTAAAGATGGGTCTATCAACAAATCATGATATGTTTTCACACCAGGACCATCATCCAATTTAGCTTTATATGAAACCAAATATGGATTAGGAACAGCTGATTCAGGACTATAACGCAATTGTGCAATACGTTTCTCATCACATGCAATCACTGGCACAAACTTATAACCAGTGGTGTAAAAACTATCTTCACCCTTATCAACAGGACTAATACCTGTAACTTCTTTAATTTTATCAATGTCCCAACCTTCACGAACCTTAACAGGTTCAGGTAGTGGACATCGTTTTAATTCATAAGCCACACGCATAGGAACATGTTCTAATCCATACTGTCTTTTATTATCATCATATGTATCTGATAATGATGATGAGCATCTATCCACATATTCAGT
>JAZSES010000370.1:0-3425 GCA_045531805.1 Candidatus Limenecus sp.
ATTATTTTTGCGATAAGAAGCAATTGTGTAGGCTCGAAATATTTGTCCCATATTTTGTATGAACCAAGACAAATATAGTATGTTGCAACAGAAATTGCTGCCATTTTAAACAAATTTTTGAAATAAATTCCATAATCCATACTCATTTTTTTCTTTATAAGTAAACCAAGCCAAAAACCGTTTACTAAAGTAACAAATGAAGTTGAAAGTGTAATACCACCAATACCCAATTGTTTTACAAACAAAAAGTTCAAAATGAATTTTATAATGATTGAGGACAACGCTACCAAAAACGGAGTTCTTGAATCATTGAATGCATAAAATACTCTTGTAATTGAATCTCTAAATACATAGAAAATTATAGATACAGAGAGATAACACAATGCTTCTGACACCATAAGTGTAGCAACTTCATTAAACGCTCCTCGTTGAAAAATTAATTGAATTGCATTTGTTGCCAAAAGGATTATCAAAACCAAAATTGGAAATGCAACAAAATTCAGCAATCCCACGCCTTTATTAAAATAATACCTTACATTGTCATAATCTTTTTCT
The DNA here is from genome assembly GCA_045531805.1 of Candidatus Limenecus sp. Classification (GTDB taxonomy): domain Bacteria; phylum Cyanobacteriota; class Vampirovibrionia; order Gastranaerophilales; family Gastranaerophilaceae; genus Limenecus. The sequence continues at coordinate 556 of JAZSES010000370.1, forward strand.
CCAACGAGTTTTGAAAATATAGGGAACAAAGGTACTAAAAATGCAGTGACCAAAACCCCTACAGGAAACTGAAAAAGTCTATTAGCATAACCTATTGCAGACCAAGCACCCTCTTGCAGTTGAGAAGCAAAAAACATATCTACATAAATATAAACTTGTCCCACTGTAGAGCTCAAAATAGCTGGAAATAGCAGTTCTAAAATATTTTTATATTCAGGGTTATTAAAAACTTGTAAATTCGGACGAAACTTAAATCCCAAAGATTTAAGTTTTGGCAACTGATAGACAAACTGACACAATGCACCAATAGTAGTAGCCAAAGCTAAAAGCACACCACTATTGTCGTGATGAACAAGAGAAATAATTGCGATAATAGCAACACTCATTAATATTGGAGAAATATTTGGAATTAAAAATTCTTTGTATGTAATCAAAACTCCATAATAAATTCCGACAACACCACCCACAACAAGAACTGGAGCCATTATTTTTAAATGCAATGACGCCAAATGCACAAGTTCAGGCGAGCCATTTGCAATAATAACTTTCATAATAATATCTGAAAACGCAAATACCAAAACACCCAAAACTAAAAAAACAAGAAATGAACTTGTCAAAAATGTATTAAAGAGCTTATTCACTTTTTCAGGTGCTTTTGCATTTAAGTCAGGAATAATTTTTGAAAATACTGAAACAACTGCGCTATGAAAAGGTCCACCGATTCCACCTAGAAGAATTATAGAAATTGCAGGGATTTGATACGCATAAAAATAAGCATCAGAAACCATTCCAGCCCCATAAAAATTTGCAATCACTACATCTCTCAAAAATCCTATTAGTTTACTTATTATAGTAACAAAAGCTATAATCCAAGCAGCTTTGAGCAAACTTTGAGTTTTGGTTACATTTTGTTCTATATTTTCTATATTTTCAGAATTATTCATCTTGTGCCTCTTTGTTAGAAATTTCATTTTTCTTAGCAATATCTAATTTAGCCTCGTTACTTTGTTCCTTTTCGCGATTTTTTTTCGTACAATCTTTGTCATTAACTTTTGAAGGACAAAGCTCAACATACAATGTTATTGGTTTTTTATGTCCATTTTCATATGGCAAAATATATGTAATTTTGTTTTCTCCTTTTACTAAATAGGGAGATATATCAACAACTTCGGGCTTAAACATTGTTGGAACAACTTGCAACCTCAACTCTTGTGCATTAACAACAATTGTCATATCCGTATATTGTATTCTGTTGTCAATGACCAAATTGGCTTTTTTGTTTTCCGTGTAAAATGTTTGTACCGCAACATCTTCACCATCAGGTATCGATAAATTTATTGGATAAGTTGAAATACTTGTACCGTAATAGTAGTGTTGGATTATATCTTGATAAGAATATCCCTGTTTAGCCATTTCGCCAGCACCCCATTGACTCATACCAACACCATGGCCAAATCCACCACCATAAGCAACAACTTTTTTTATCTTATCAACATTTTTTTCATCTTGTTTTTTATCAGACTTTTCTGCATCAACTATTTCAAAAAACACATTTGCTGAGGGTAAACCGATATTGTTTTTTTGAAACGCTCTTCTTATAGGCAACTCTTTTTGTACATTAAACGTACCTTTATCAGTAACAATATTTACAGACATCGCTTTGCCTGAAACACCGCGTCTAATAACTTTTATTTCTTTTATATTTCCCAAATCCTCTGGTTTTTCAAATGTTGGTTTAACATAGCCTGCAGCACTTTGCGCTTTTAGAGTCTTTTTCAAAACATCTTCAAGCTCTTTCAAATCCCACTCTTTTTGCCAACGGAAATATGGTGAAGCATTATCAAAAGTTTCTGGATTTTGGGAATAAAACTCTTTTGCATCTTCTTCTCTGTTTAAAGGTTTTGTTTTAGGATTATCAGGAACACCTTTCAAATATGGAACAGGTATCCCAGGAAACATTTTGCTTGCATACCCATCCGATGAAAAAGCATTTTCGTAATTTTCAGTATAACCACCTGAAGTTGAGCTATACAAAGCCAAAATTAGTTCACCATTGTACATAGCGACAATGTTTTCTGTTTCATCAATTGCTAAATTTGCCTCATCTTTTTCTGTATTAGCTCCATAATAAACCTGACAAGCAACTGAATCACAGACATCAAAATTGTGATAATTTTTTTCTCTAGGTTTTAAGACATAATTTCTTGCAAGAACGGCCTGAGCTTTTAAAGCCTCATGTCCAAACCTAACAGGCATTTCATTCGGAACAACTCCACGAAGATAGGATTGCAAATCCAAAACATTGATAACATTAAAAAGATTATTCTTCGATGGCGCTTTTGTAATTTCAAAAATGCCTTTGTAATAAGCTGGCTTTCCTGCTCTTTTCAATTTTGAAACGGTAACAAAACCATTGTCAGAAGCAACAATCACAGGTCCTTCCAAACCTTTTGCTATCTCGGTTTCACCCTTGAAAATACTAAACAAGTTATTGTTAATAACAATTTTTGCATCTTCGTTAGCAAAAAAATTTCCAACGAGAGTATTTGTCTTCTTATCTGTCAGAGTAAAATTATCAGTGGCACTAACTGAGATATTATTGAAATAATATTCCTTAAAATTCGCATTACTAATACCTACTCTAACAAGTTTTCCCTCTCTTGCTGGTATAGCAAAAGAACTTTGAGTAGTACAAATAATTGATAATAGCAAAATGCTTGTTATAAAAAACTTTTTAAACATAATCTCTTTCTAATCTAATCTAGTGTCGTAATTGCTGCCGACTGAACGTAGCCAGCAATTACTCACCTTTGACTTCTTTTGCCGAAATCTTTGATTTCGTGCAAAATGTCTTCACTATGTGAACAAGA
>JAZSES010000378.1:0-6767 GCA_045531805.1 Candidatus Limenecus sp.
TCTTGTTCAAAGTTTATGACAAATCTTTTAAACAATATGCAAGTTCAAAACAAAACAATGAAAACCCAAATAATAAAAAATGATTACGTTGACTCCATTGCAATATGGTGTGTAGATAAAACTGAAAACATGCCCGCTCAATGTGAAATTCTACGAGTAACAACTGGTCACGAAGGTATTGTTTCTATCCACTACATAAACAAATATCCTCGACAATATTTTTTAGATTATCAAAAAGATACTTGGCTGAATATCATTCGCAATATTAGAATTTATTATAGTTACTTCCGTTGGGACAAAGTAACTGGTAAAGAAACCTCTGTACAACTTCAATAAATTGACACGCAAATTTTTTTTTCTTTGGACTTTATCCTAATATGCAGATATTAAATTTGGCAAAAAAACAACTAATTCCCAAAGCACAAGTGCATTTTCATCGTTTAAAAAATAACGATATTAACTCGCTGCGCACTGCATTACAAGAATATTCTGACTGTTATTTAATTTCATCACTAGAAGCTCTTTCAAAAAGTAAAGAAGGACGAAAAATTCTTTTTCAAAACATAAAAAAAACAAATGTTGAAATAAAACTAAAAGATTTTTCTGATGATATTACGGATTCAACAACAGGCACATTCAAATTCAATCTAAATGTCTTCAAAATAATTTTTAATAATATAAATGACAAAAAAGAAGCATTTACGATTGGTCTAAAAGAATTAAACAAATATTTTAATATTTACAGCAAACAAAAAAATCATTTAGTCTATGCAATGAAAATGGCTATGCAAAAACTAATTGAAAAACATCCAACCAAAAAACCTTTAATCAGTAGAATAGCAAATCCTTTTAAAATGAAATTTGAATATAATAAACCTTCTAATTTTTTGAGGATGTTCACAGGGAAAGAACCTATTGTAGTTGGAGAAAGTGATATAAATTTAAATCTAAAAAAATATAAAGATATAGTTTTTCCAATTTTAGAAAAAATGGGAGCAACACCAAAAGAAAATTATAGCTTTGTTGTAGGCACAGGTATAAAAGGTTACACAAAAACAAAAAGTTGGCACTGTCTTGTAATCGAACATGTTAATGGCAAAGATAAAATAGTCACAGTAAAAAACAAACGAGCAAACGCAAAACAATCTATGAGTTTTGATGATTTTCTGAAAAAGTTTAAATACATTGTCGGTTATTTCAATGAAAATTTAAAATAAAAAAACTAAAAAATCCTAGCAAATGACAAGAAATAATCATTGATGATATTTACGATAATTGGCATAATCCATAATAAAATTGCAGCACCTAAAACTGGTTTAAAAAGAAAGCTTAACTGGAACACGTTTACTTGTGGTGCAGTTTTTGAAATTATACCCAAAATCAAATCCTGTCCTAATGTCGCTAACAAGACAGGAGATGCTATTTGCAACCCAACATACAAAACATTTGAGGTTAATGTTATTAAATATTCTTTATTTACCAATTTATCCATTGGAATTGCCGTCGCATAGACAGGAAAAAGCTCAAAACTTCGATGTAATGCGTTAATAAGCCAATACACACCGCCAATATGAATAAATAATATAACCGCAAGCATACCAAAAAAATTACCAAGAATAGATACCTGCGCACCCGCCGTAGGATCCAAAACCATTGCTGATGACAACCCCATTTGAATATTAATCATATCACCAGCTGCAGCAATAGCTTGTACAATACAATTCGCAATAAAACCAATCATCATACCACCAGCAATATTTAAAATTAAACCCAAAATAAGAGATGCCCCCTGAGGAACAGGACCAGTTTCAACAGTCATCATAAGTATAATTGTCAAAATTAATGCAAATGCAACCTTAATCATGCCAGGCAATTCTTTTCGGTTTAAGACTGGAGCAAATCGAACAAAACCTATAAGACGTGCAAAAATAAGTAATCCACCACCAAGTGCATTATTAACTTCAGGAAAATATTTTGGAAATTCTTGAAGCACTGCATCAATCATTACTTAACATCTTTCGGTTTATCTAATATCAATAAATCTGTATATTCTTCTGCCATATTATCAATCAAAAATTTTATAGTAATTTCACTATCACCTTGCTTAAACGAAATATAAGAAATTCCCTCCTCTTTTGTTGTAACCAAAAGCGTAGATGCATCACTAATTATATCTGTAACAGCTTCAACTTTAACAGCAGTCTCATTGCTATTTTGCAAATTCAAAGGTCTTTTTTCCAGCGGAATGATATATGAATTTTCTGTCTTTAAATTAAAAACCTGACCTTGCTCAATAGCACAAGTAAAAGACGCTGACATCAATAATATACAAACAATATAAAAAATTTTTTTTAGACTAAACATAACTAATTACCTCGTCATAATCGCATTAGTTTCAATCAGATTTGGATGAGGATTTGGCATTCTATCAGAAGGGAAGTGTTTGATTTTTGAATTGTAATCAATGAAAGGTATTTTCCCAGGGTTACGCATAATATCCCCTATTTCTTGTTTATCAAAACGTCCCGCACCATTTTTAAACTCTTGATTAAAAGGACGTACATACTTGCCTTTGTTTGCCGCCAAAACATAACTCTCCGCTGCAGGTATTTGATTGAACGCCAAAGAATACCCCTCAAGCAACAAATTTGTTAAAAGTTTAATATATCCAACACCCATTATCATAAGCAAAAGAAATACAGCCAAAATTTTGGGAGCTGCCGCAATCGTTTGCTCTTGAACTTGCGTAACAGCTTGCAAAATACCAACAACAAGACCAACACCCGCCGCAACAAGCACACAAGGCATTGAAATCATCAACATTGTTATTAAACCTTTACCCATATATTCAAGTAATATTTCCATATTATTTCCTCGAATTAATTTTCTAATTAAAACTAGTTACCAAACCATGCACAATCATGCTCCAACCGTCTACTGCAATAAATATCAGCAATTTAAACGGCAATGAGATAATAGTTGGCGACAGCATGAACATACCCAATGCCAACAGCACATTCGCCACAACCAAATCTAGAACAATAAAAGGAACATAAATTACAAACCCAATCTCAAATGCAGTTTTGAGTTCACTAAGAATGTATGCAGGAGCAACCTGCCATATTGTAATATCATCTGGGGATTTTGGCTTAGGTGCACCTGAAAGCTGAATAAAAAATGTCATATCAGATTGCCGAGTTTGCTTCATCATAAATTCCTTAAGTGGTTTTGAGCCCTCAGAAATTGCAGCCACCATATCCCCATTTTTTTGATAAGGAACAGAACCCATTTCCCACATTTTTGAGAACACAGGACTCATTGTGTAAAGAGTCAAAATCATAGATAGACCAACAAGTACAATCCCTGGAGGCACTTGTTGTGTACCAAGAGCTTGTTTCAACATTGAAAATACAATCGTGTATCTCAAAAAACTAGTCATACAGGTAAAAATTAACGGCAACATAGAGAATACCGTCATTACCATAAGCATCTGTAAAACAGGATTTAAGTCTTTTAATACACTATCCATTTTATCATCCCTTTTGAATTGTTTTAATATTTATCAAATCTATTGCGAACACCACCGCTAGCATGACCCGCAATATCATCATCGTTCAAAATCGGTTCTGAAAGTTTCCTGAGCATTTCTTTCATAATCGGTTTCGATTCATTTTTTACACCCAAAGTTCTAACATTTTTTGAATTTTCCAAGTCTTTCATAACCTCAGAATAATCCGATAACTTTGTTTTTCTTACTTGTTGCACAGCACCAAAATTTTCTTGTTCAACAGGTATTGTCACAACTCTATCTTCGACTTGTTGATTAACAACATTGTCACTATCCAACTTTGCAAGAAATGATGTTCTCTCTGCATCCGCAGCAATTAAAAATCTTTCTTTACCAGCTTTTACAACATAAAGAGTTTTTCGTTGAGAAATATTCAAAGCATTTTCTAGCACAAGCTCATCATTTTTTTTCACGCATTTAGTATTGAGCATTGTTTTTTTATAAACCATAAGGCACAAAAACAACAACCCTACCATTGCCATTGCATATACCAAAAAATTTACCAAATATGATTCCATTTACTTTACCGCCTAAATGTCATCTTCATCTACGTCAAAGTCACTATAATCAAAATCTTCGTCCTCGACCTCAGAATTTTCCATAGGTTCTTCATCATAAGACTGTTCATTATATTCTTCTTCAAGAGGTTCTTCGTACCTTTGAGAACTTGTTTGTGAATCTTGTATGTCAACCGAAGCCTGATTTTTTTCTTCTGTGAAGATTTGATTAATTTTGACTCCATATCTATCATTTATAATGACCAATTCACCAGAGGCAACTATTTTATCTTCGACTTTTAAATCAATTTTATTGTCGTAAACAGAACCTATATCGACAACAAGGCCCTCAGAAATTTGTTTTAATTCTCCAAGTGTAAGTTTTACCTTTTCAAATTCAGCCCCAAGCTCGACCTGAATTGTATCCCACATGTTATAAATATTATTCATATAACTATTACCTCCGGAGTTATCTCCATCATCAATATCATAATCTATCATTATTGCTGGATTTGGATTTACACGAGCATCTAGCTCGTATCCGCCATAGCGCAAAACCATACGAGATGAATTACTGTTTTCCAACAGTACAATGTCATCTTTTTCAAGATTTTTCAAATCACTCAAACGTATCCTTGAATACCCTGCCAACAAATTAACTTCTGCTGTAGTATTTAAATAATTATTAATGTCAAAAGCTTCATTCTCTCCTTGTACAAGCTCTGGTTTAAGCGCAACAACAGGGATTTTTATAACAATCTTGCCAGAACCTGAACTATTCAAAAAGAAAGTTAAATTACACTCATTATAATTTGTATTGTTTTTGGGAAGTTCTTCAGATGGTATCAATAAATGAGAAAAATTCTTATAAAGAAAATCACTAAAACCAGTAAGAATTTTGGCTTCTAATTCTGAAATTTTTTCTATATTAAACACTTTACCATTTGTACCAAGAAATTTTTCTAACAAAGTTTTAACAAGCTCTTTTGAAAGTCTTATAAAAACAGATAACTCTTTATTTAGCCTAATTTTTGTAACAAAATATTCTTCCCCCTGAGAAAGAAAACTTGTATTTTCACTTATACTAATCAACTTCAATTCAGCATCTTTTGCCCAAAACTCTTGAAAAGACTCACCAAGCACACTAGTGAAATTCTCGTCAAACCAACGATAAGCGTAGGCCAATGAGCTAGAAAATTCTGATTTTGAGTTGTGTATCATTTCCCTCGTTTGCAAAGTGTATCCCCTAATCTGAGAATATTAATCCCAAATTTTATAACTTCCCCTAGAGTAATCTTAATCTTTGCAACTTGTAGCTACATCATATGTTCGCAGTATTTTAATCTCATTACAAAATAAAAAAAAGCCCAAGATTTTCACCTTGGGCAAGTTGCCATCACCTATTATTGTAAATTTGTTCTGTTTATACCTTTTTGCCAACGCTACCGTGATAGCTATGCAACCTTTGGCTTTTCAAAAATTACTACTGTATCAAGTTCAATGCAATTGCTGGCAATTGGTTTGCTTGTGCCAACAAAGCTGAAGATGTTTGTTGAAGAATCTGTTGTCTTGTGTATTCCATTGATTCTTTTGCAATATCAGCATCCATGATTGTTGATTTAGCAGCTGTAGCATTTTCAATTGTAGTTGTTAATGATTCTAAAGCCGCATCCAATCTGTTTTGATAAGCACCAATTGATGATTTTTTATTTGCTACATTCTTAATTGCGTTATCAATTGTAGTGATATATGCAGCAGCTGCGGTTGATGTTTGAAAAGCAGCAACTGAAGTACTTTCTATTAACAAACCTGCAGAAGTTGTATCACCAAATACATCCTCTACCATAATTCTGTTTGCAGGAAGTTCTTGGTTAGCACCAACTTGAACTCTTAATGAAGTTAATTTATCACCAGCTGCACCTGCACCTGCCAACAATTTTAAACCATTAAAGTTTGATACGTTTGCAACCCTGTCAATTTCATCAAGACGAGCTTCAACCTCTTTTGACATAGCAGCCATAGAATCAGCATCATAAATACTGTTTGAAGCTTGTACTGCCAAATCTCTTACACGATTTAAGTGTTCAAGAATTGTATTCAAATCACCTTCTGCAGTAGAAAGTACGTTTGAAGCAGTAGAAATATTATCTTGAGCTACTTTATTACCTCTGATTTGTGTATTAATTTTTGTTGCAACATATAAACCAGCAGCATCATCTTTTGCACTGTTGATTTTTAGACCTGTAGACATTCTTTCAAGAGCTTTATTCAAGCCATTTGTTGCGCTGTTTAAATTAGCCTGTGTTTTCAAGGCAGATAAGTTTGTGTTAACGATAATTGCCATAACGATACTCCTTTCGGCATTCCCTAAAATTTACTTCCTGTAAATTTCGTTTATTTTATTTTTTTACCTGTTAAATAATAAATAGACTGTGAGTTTATTTATCACCCTGTAGACTGTGAAGTTTTATTCCCTCTTCACATTCACATAATATCGCTTTGCGAATAAGAACTTAATTCTCAAAAAGTTAGAAATTTCTCCAACCAAAGTATAAAATTTAATCTAATCTAGTATCGCAATTGCTGCCGGCTCAACGCAGCCAGCAATTACTCACCTTTGACTTCTTTTGCCGAAATCTTTGATTTCGTGCAAAATGTCTTCACTATGTGAACAAAACGCCACTCAGCTCTGCAGACAGGTT
>JAZSES010000091.1:0-4581 GCA_045531805.1 Candidatus Limenecus sp.
CATCAGGGCTAATGCTTAAGGCATTTTGATATGAAATTATAGCTTTGTCAAATTTTTTGAGATTTTCAAGTACAATACCTGCATTGTAGTGTAATCTGGGGTCTTCTGGGAATCTTTTTAGAAGATAGTAAAGTTGCTTTAGTGCTTCTTCATTATAACCATTTTCCATGAATTCAAAAGCCAATTCCCGTCTTGTTTGAAAGTCTGTTGGGTTTGCTTCTAATTTCTCGTTAAGTTCCTGTATTTTGCTCAAATTATCCATAGAAAAATCATACAATCTTTTTTAGTAGTTTGCAAAAATTAATTATTTTGAAAATTGCTGGTATTAAAAAAGACCCTCTTTCGAGAGTCTTAAAAAGCTTGCCCTGAGCCAGACTTGAACTGGCACTGGAGGTGAGTCCAATCGGATTTTAAGTCCGACGCGTCTACCGATTCCGCCACCAGGGCATATGTCATTGTTAACTTCTTTATAATCCTGTAAAAACTTAATATTGTCAATAGTTTTTAATTCATTTATTTGAATGAAAAATTTTTCAAACAAAAAAATGAACATTTTTTTTTTAATTTCGTTATATTATATGTAAGGAATAAAAATTATGTACGAAAAAAAATGTAACGGTTATGAGAGCATGTATACTTTTTTGAATGAGGAAGATTTTCTCAAACATTTAGAAGTTTGTGAAGATTGTAGAAAAGAGCATGAAAAAATGCAGAAGATTTCTAACCTTATTCAAGAGGCAAAGCCTTATATTGTGCGCAAGAAAAAAGACGGACTTAAACGACTGAAAATAGCTTGTGTTGCTTTAGGTGTGTTTGGTGTTGGTCTTACTTATCCAATGTACACAATAGGTACGGATGTTTATGACAGAACTGTAATTCAAAATCAGTTTGATGCTTTGACATCTGACGATAGCGGTTTTGCAGTAGATGAATACGGCTTTCTGTACATAAATTAAGGAAAGTATGGATTTAAAAGAGTTAATTGAGAGACACGGCACTACTGTAAGAAGTATTATTCAACGTATTACAAATGAAAAAAATGAAGACCTAGAGCAAGAGGTCTACTGTCGAGTTTGGAAAAATTTTGACAGATACAAAGAAAAAGGTTTGCTTAATGCTTGGATAAGAACAATAAGTGCTAATATTTCAAAAGATTATCTTAAATCCTCTCAGAAAAAACTTTCTGACAATACAACTACTGATGATGATGTTTTAACTTTTGTCAAAAGTGAACGTTCTACTCCTGAGGAACTTTTGATAAAAGAAGAAAGACAAATGCTTGTTTCTGAAGCAATAAATAGTCTTAAACCAAAATTTAAGGAAGTAATTTTGCTTTATGAAATAGAAAATAAATCGTACGAAGAAATTTCACAAATAATAAAATGTCCTATAGGCACTGTTAAGTCAAGGCTCTATAACGCAAAAAAAGAGCTTGCTGATTTACTACAAGATTTACTCTAATAATTTTAATGAAAGGATAAATATTATGAAAAAAACATTAATTCTAGCAAGTGTGGCAGCTTTAATGCTCAGTTCAACTGCAGTTTTTGCACAAGATGCAAAATTAGATGTCAAATCTACTACTAAAAATACAAATATTGAGAAAAAATTTAACAAAAAAAGACCACAGCGCCCTAATCTTGATGAGGTTTTAAAGCTTACTGATGAGCAAAAAAAGAAAGCTCATGATTTGCGAATGCAAGGACATGAAAAAATTAAGCCTGTAATGGAAAAAACTAAAGCCAAGTACGAGGAACTAAAGGCTGTAATGGGCAGTGATTTGTCAATTGATGATAAAAACAAAAAAATTAATACTTTGGAAAAAGAACTTTTATCTTTGAAGCAAGAAGCTAGAAAAATAAGAACAGAAAATATGAAAGCTTTTGAAGCTATTTTGACACCAGAGCAAAAAACTGAGTTTGATAAGATTAAAAAGGATGCCGCTGATAGACACAAAAAACATATGGAACAGATGAAAAAACAAGGTCCTAAACCTTACCCTAATAAATGTAAAAATTGTCCTAAAGCGGATTAGTAATAGTTTATATTTTTTTCAACACCCTTGCCTTGCGAGGGTGTTTTTGTTAGGTGTTTTACATTGACTTTTTGTGATTGCGGTTTTATCATAGAGGAAATTGGAGGTTATATGAAAAGAATTTTTTTTAGTATATTGATTTGCATTTTAGTTGCATCTTCCGCTACTGCAGATGAATTAAGATTGGATAAAGAAACACAATTTCAAAAAAAAGTTATGCAAATTGGATTTAAGATTTTAAACGACAATCAAATTGAAAAAAGAATGACTTTTTATTATTCTCCTCGCCAGAACGTAAATGCATCTACATATCTTTCTTCAAAACAAATTACTTTGTATAAAGGTATTTTGCCATTTGTTGATTCCGATGATGAGTTGGCTGCAATATTGTCCCATGAAATTGCTCATGGTGTCGATGCCCATAGAGGATTGTGGCGACGAATTATGATGAATAGTCATTCTCCTGCTTTTGAGTTCAAGGCCGATCAAAAGGGTGCTGACTACATGGTAAAGGCTGGTTATAATCCTGTAGCTCTTATTGTTATACTCAATAAAATTGCTGGTGAACCGAATTGGTTTGAACGTAGTTCAACACATCCAGAAGGCTCAGCTAGATTAGTTGCTCTTTATGATTATATTTATGCTACATATCCACAATATCTTATAAATAATGCCTATAAGTCTAATATTTATTATCAAAATTTTTTGTTAACAACCAAAAAAGAACGTAAAGAAATTAGAGAAAAATATACTCCCAAGACTAAAAATTTAGGTACTAAGGTTTCATTATAGGTTTTGTTATGAGGAAGTTTTTTATAACTTTATTATTATTGTTTTGTTGTATGAGTAACGTTTTTGCTGCTCCCATGCTTACTGATGAAATTCCGCAAGACTATGTTAACTATGTCAATAAGATACAATCTGAAAAGAAACAACTTGGAAACAAGCCTATTGATTTAGAAACAGTTATAGATGTGTTTGTCTATTCTCCCAAAACGATAGGATATGTTTTTACAGGTAATTACCAAAACTTTCGTATGGTTTATGATGTGATAAGCCCTAAAGTGAACGACAAGATTACGTTATATATTGCTGATGATGTTTATAAAGATAATAAATTATTCATAAAGAAAGATACTGAAGTTTTTGGCTATGTTCAGACGATGAAAATGACTGCGTCTGCTCGTGCAATTTTTACTGAATTTGTACTTTCAAATTTGTTTACTACTGATGTGAATGGAAAAGTCGTGCATTTGCAAGGTCAGATTGAAAGAAGTAATAAAACTGGTATGTTGTTGACGTATCTTATAAAGAAAAACAAAAAGCATTTGCTTTATTGTAATTAAATACTCTTTACAAATGTGTTTTTATTAATTTAATAGTGTAAAATTTTAGTATGAGGAAGTTTGTTACATATTTTTTATTAATTATATTTTCATTTATTCAATTTTCGACTGCTATTTTTGCGGAAGTTTCACCGATAAAGGAAGTTGTTTCTGAGTCTGTTGGTGGAGATGTATTTCAGGGGCGTGTTGAAATTTCTGATGGAGTTCAAAAAGAACATGAAAAATTGTTCACGGGTGAAATAGAACAACTTGAGCCTAAGGATGTTATTCACATGACTGTTTCTCAAGTTTTGAGTTCTGGTTTTACAGAAGAGGGTGATGAATTCTTTGCTGAAATTTCTTCTGATGTTGAAGGTGAAAGCGGTGTCATTTTGCCAGCTGGGACTATTGCTCACGGTACTGTTCGTGAAATTCAAGAATCAAAGCGAATGGGACGAGATGGTTGGATAGAAGTTAATTTTGATTATTTAATAACACCAGATGGAAGAGAAATTCCTATAGAAGGCCAAATGAGTACTAAGCTCAATCCTGTTGTGAGTACAACAAAGGTTGTTGCCAAAAGCGCTGGTTATACTGCTGCTGGTGGTGTAGTTGGTGGTGTTGTTGCTTTGAACATGTTCGGTTTGCCTGCTGCTGTTGCTAGCCAAGGTTATACTTTAGCCGGTGGTGCAGCTCTAGGTGGTGCAGTTGGTCTTGGCATGGCTTTGTATAAGAAGGGTAAAGATGTTCTTATTTCTCAGGGGGATGAGATTAAGGTTAAAATTACTAAGGGTGTTGAGTTGCCAGTTTTTAAAAAAGAAGCACTTATGCAAGAAGAAATCACCTATGATGGGTTAAATGTTAAAATTACAAATGTTAATTTTGACAAAGATCCTTTTGGTGAAATGAATACAATTACTGTTGCAATCGTTATTACAAATCTTACAGATAAATACTTTACTGGGTTTGATATCTCCTTACAGAATGATTTACATGCTTCTTTCTATCCTTCTGTGTTTGGTGATACGTCAATTCTGTTTTCAAAAATTAAACCCGGTGATAGAGTTTCTGGTAGAATTTCTTTTTCTGTTGACAATATCAAACGTAAACATTGGTTAGTTTTTAATGATAGAACTCAGCGTAAACAAATTGCTAGGCTGTCTGTTGATAATGCTTATAAAAATATTCAAGAAAAGAAAAAAAAGAAAAAAAAGTGGAGAT